>NZ_JAYFEQ010000784.1:0-4994 GCF_055795085.1 Phormidium sp. CCY1219
CCAAAGCAATGCCAGTACCGAAGCCAGCAGCAATTCCAGCAATGCTAGCACTTCGGGAGAAAGTGCCGATGCGGGGGGGAATAGGGAAGCAACGAACCCCAGACCTCCCACTGACGGGGAACCCCCTGCTACGGGGAATTCCGGAGAAAGCAGCAGTTCGAGCAGTGCGAGGGCGGAGGTGGATGCTAGCGGTGCGGAGAGTAGTAGCGAAGCGATCGCCACCTCACCCACCGGAGAAACTACCAGCTCTCAGGCGTCGGATTTCTCGGCTGAAGGAACCTCTGCGGAAGGCAACGCCACCGCCACTGCCGCCGGAGAGTCCGCGAATAGCACAAGCGCTACATCGGCGGCAACCGAGGCGCAAGCGCCTTCTGGTCTCACATCTATTGCCGTACCCACGATTCCCCCGATGCCCGCCGAGAGCGAAGAAGATAATATTGCTGCAGCGGAGTTTACACAGGAGTCTGGATTGCCGTCGGATTCATCCACTACAGAATCGTTTGCGATCGCTTCAGGTTCGGCGGCGGGAGACCAGATGCAGGGGAGTGCTAGCCGTGACAACATTCAGGGCAACGGTGGAGAAGACTACCTGCGCGGAATGGAAGGGGGCGATCGCGTGTTTGGCGGTGCAGATGCCGATATACTCAATGGCAACCAAGGCGACGATACCGTAATCGGCGCAGAGGGCAACGATATCATTCGCGGGGGCAAAAACCATGACTCCCTGATTGGCGGAAATGGTGATGATGTGCTGGTGGGCGATTTTGGTACCGATACCTTGACTGGAGGTTCGGGTGCGGATACCTTTGTGATGCGAACTGCAACCGTTGTCAGGGATCCGCTACAAGCTGATGCGATCGCCGATTTTAATCCGGCAGCCGGTGATAAAATAGGGTTAACTCAGGGCGTTTCTGCCGAAAACGTCGCGTTTGAGGCATTGGATTCCAATAACGATGGCATCGCCGACGCTACCGCCCTGAAACTGAACGAGAACGCCTATTTAGGGGTGGTTCTCAATACCGTCGATGCAGGCGGGAACACCACATTAAACCCTGCTGATTTTACCCCGGTGTCAGAAGATATTCTGGCAATGGGATAAAACCGCTGGCTTCAGGAGAAACTTGTTACCATGACGGATTTATCAAAAGTACCAATCGAACCCCAAGAATTTATTGAATTTCTCAAAAAAGAGATTCAACTCAAGCCAATTTCGCAAAAGATTTTGCATCAAAAAGTGGTGGAACGAGCGGCGCAGGACCGGGAGATTACCGTACCGGAAGAAGAAGTTCAGGAAGAAAGCGATCGCTTCCGGCGCGACAATCGCCTGGAAAAAGCAGAAGATACCTTAGCGTGGCTAGAGGCGCAAATGATTTCCCCGGAGGATTGGGAACGGGGAATTCG
The DNA here is from genome assembly GCF_055795085.1 of Phormidium sp. CCY1219. Lineage (NCBI taxonomy): Bacteria > Bacillati > Cyanobacteriota > Cyanophyceae > Oscillatoriales > Oscillatoriaceae > Phormidium > Phormidium sp. CCY1219. The sequence continues at coordinate 1,402 of NZ_JAYFEQ010000784.1, forward strand.
CGATCGCCTATTGCAAAAAAAGTTAGCAGCGGCGCTATTTGACAAAGATGTGGACAAGTATTTTGCCGAAAATCGCCTGGATTTTCAAAAGGTTTTACTCTATCAAATTATTGTCCCTTCCGAGGAAGTTGCTCGAGAATTGTTTTATCAAATAGAAGAGCGCGAAATAAGCTTTTATGAAGCGGCACACTTTTACGATATCGACGAAAGACGGCGAGTTTTGTGCGGGTGTGAAGGCAAAGTCCCGCGATCGAGTTTACCACCGGAAATTGCAGCGGCGATATTTCGCGTTTCGATTGGCGACATCGTAGGACCGGTGAAAACCGAGGCGGGCTATCATTTGTTATTAGTCGAAGAGTTAATTCAACCGGAACTGACGTCAGAAATTCGCCAACAAATTATCGATCGCATGTTTGCCCAATGGCTGGAAACGGAAGTGAACTACATGATTCATAACGAGTTGGAAGCCAGCTAGCTGAAAAAGCCCCTAAATCAGGGTGGGGCGTTAACGTTTGAAGCCCGCCTACGGGGGCTAATTTAAAACAGACTTTTTCCTCGTTTCCAGGGTTAAACCTGAGAACGAGGAATTTTACCATTTCTGGAGAATTGGGATAAAATGGGGTGATAGAAAAGGCATTAGCAAGACAAAAAATGAACGTATTAATTTTAGGAAATGGCAAAGATGGCACGGCGGCACATTTGCATCGAGCTTTGAGCGAAGCCGGGGCAACAGTTGATTATTTAGACACTCGTTTTTTTCCGACGAAATTGCGAATGTGTTGGGAACCCAGTGCGGGGGTGGGATATTTAACCCTTCCCGGAGGGCGGCGGATGAACCTGGAAGACATTCACAGCGTATTTTGGCGCACGTTGGGGGAAATATACGTTCCGGATTTGGAAGATCCGCATCAACAAAGGGTGGCGTATAATGATGGGATGAGCATGCTGCGATCGCTGATTCAACTGTGCCCCGCCCGGTGGATAAACTCCTGGGATGCCTATCAGTTTCACAAGGAAAAACCCCGCCAGCTCACCCGCGCCCAGCAACTCGGCGTCACCATTCCCGCCACGGCGATCGGCAACGATCCGCAAGCGGTTATCGAGTTTGTTCAGTGGCGAGAACGGGTGATTTTTAAGCCGGTTTATGGCGGCGCGCATACCCAATTGGTCAGCCCCGCTCATTTAGAACCGGAACGGCTCAATAGCGTACTGAGTTTAGCCCCCGTGACCCTACAGGAGTACATTCCGGGGACGAATATTCGCAGTTACGTCATTGGAGATGCGGTGTATTCTGCGGAAATTCGCAGTCCTTCGGTAGACTTTCGCGAAGATAAAGAAGCGCAGTTAATTCCGGTGGAAGTGCCGGAAATGATTCGCGAGCAATCTGTGGCTATTACCCGGGCATTTATGATGGAGTGGACGGCGATCGACTGGCGTTTAACCCCTAGGGGCGAGTATTATTTTTTGGAGGCGAATCCCAGTCCGATGTTCGTCCATTTTGAAAATCAAACCGACTATCCCATTACTCGGGATTTGGTTAATTTGTTGATGCAATAATTCACCTTACTTCGTAGGGTGGGCATTGCTCACCCTACCCCTCGAAGCCAGATTGGAAAAATTTTTATTCGATAAAAATAAAGCAGCACGCCGCAAAATTCGTGCTGCTTTATTGTTGAGGTTATGCATAGTTAAAATGCTAACCTTGCCTTACATCATGGCAAAGTCGCCGCCTTCTTCTCCTAAAGCCATCGTGGTATAAACGGGGGGTTCTTCCGGTTTGGGTTCTGGTGGCATCGGAAAGTCAATTGGAAAGTCAATTGGGGGGTGCATGGGAGGCTTTATAGGACGAGGATAGGGCTTCGGATGCCAGCCATAACCGCCTTCTTCTCCAATGGCGAGGGTGGTCACTACACTATAAGCACCGCCGACTTTTTCCGCTTCTTCTTCTGTCAGTTGTTCTTCAAATTCTAACTCTTGCGGTTCTAAGTCGTTGAATTTGCGATTAAATGGGTGATTCATGGTTTTTTTCCAGTCAGTTGCTTGGTAATTTGTTTTTACTATTGTTATGTTATCGACTGGAAGGGAAAACATGTGGCCAATTTGGCAGTTTTTTTCGTCAAGTAAAATTGGGTATCCGAGGAGGAATGTAAGGTAAACGACCTTCTGTAATGCCCTAAATTATCCTAAATACGGTTGTTTGCAGGTCACCAGCAGATGAGCGCGCCGGGTTGGTGTAAAAAGGTTTGGAAGTCAATTGTTTTCTTTCGTAGTTTGAGACTTTAAGCGAATTCCGAGCAATCCGAGAACCATAAAACCGAGAGTTAAAGACGGTTCCGGCGCTTTAACGGCAACTCGAGTATTCTTGAGTTCGACTAAACTCAAATGAGTGGGACTGTTGAAAGAACGCTTCACTGAGCCTTCCACGCCTATCCCGGCAAATTCTTGCAGTCCACCAAACTCAGTATGGGATGAAAAATTAGCGGTGACAGTGGGGCTATTCTGATAGCCGATAAAGTCAGTATCTAAGTCAGTTTCTAACGCAGCAGATAAACTGACAAAATCCAACAATTGCTGATTTTCCGGTTGGCTGCGATCGAGTAATAAAAATGAAATATCTGCTGCGGCTTTTGCTGCTTCTCCCGGAGAATTTTCGATGGAAGTTGCTAGCTGTAAACCTCCGCTAAAATCAAAGTAAAAGTCTTCGGCTTCTGGGATAAAAAAGTTGCCGATTACCCGGGCCTCACTTGCGGCGAATCCTCGGTAGTCGTGACCCTCACCAAACGCTAAACTGGATGATTCATTCCAGGCGACGGCGGGATAGTTGGGGGGATGGAAAAACACTGCTTCAGCGTTACCCACCGCCGCCACCGATCCGGCGGGTTTGGCCCAGGTCCAGGTATCGGTTCCTGCAAAGGTATGACTGGAGGTGGGGCTGTGGCTGAAGTTGTCGAAGTAGAATTCACTGTGAGATGCCGCAAAGGTTGCGCCATAGGCGGGTGCGCTGGCGATCGCGGTACTAGTGAGAACGGGGGCGGCGATCGCTAGTAGCCGCTTTGCCAGTCTTCCGGGATAGTTTGTGCTGCGATCGCTTGTGTGCCATAACATAGGTTTTTTCCTCCAGCAATTTTTATTTTTCCATTACCCCTAACCTAGCCCACCACCTGGAGAATGAGTTGCCATTTTGGCAGGTTTTTGCCTAATTTTTTTAATACAAAAAAAATAGAAAGATTCCTCTCGTAATTTTACTGAAATTTTACAATTAAAACTCATAAATTATCCGAATTTTTACAGAAAAAATCGCCAGTTTGTGTTTCAACTGTTAACTTCCGTTAAGCTTGTTGGCCAGTGGATTGTTAATTAGAAAAAATGGCGATCCACTGTCACTGTAGCGGGAATGCGATCGCGATCGGGCATTGCGTTCCATGCATTATTGGATCCATGTAGCGGTAGGGTGGGAATTGTTCGCCGATTGACGACAATGGTATAATATCGTCTCTGGTGAATCTTTTGCCTTTCCCGAGGCGGAGCCTCGCAAAGAGCGTTCCCAGGCTGGAGCCTGGGAACGAGTTGGAGGCTGGAGCCTGGGAACGAGT
>NZ_JAYFEQ010000785.1:0-12957 GCF_055795085.1 Phormidium sp. CCY1219
CGGAATTCGGGGTCAAAATTCGGGATTTTTACCCCTCCCCTCCATTATAACCCCGCCGCGCAATTTTTGGCAACCCAATGCGGGGGATTGGGGGGAGGATTTCTGGGCAAACTCCCGGAGGCGCTCAGTGCTGCTGCTGTTGTGCGATCCGTACTTCCTCGCAGAGGAGTTGAGCGAGTTTGTCCGATGCGCCCGGTTGTCCTCGCACGGCGCGCAGGCGATCGCGCATTTGCGCTAATCTCTCGGGATGCGCTAAATATTCGAGCACCACCTGCGCCACCCGGTTCGGTTGCAAATGGCCCACCAACTCGGGAACGATTTGCTCGCCGGCCCAAATATTCGGCCATGCAAACAGTTTACCCTGTCGCAAGACCAAAGCGTTAATCCCTTTTGCCAATACGGACCCGACGAGGGGTAGATTGGCTAAAATCCCGGGCAAACCATCCCAAGCGCGCATGGCGTCTAACTGCTGTGTGGGGAGCAAAACGATCGCGGGAATGGCGAGGGAACCGAGTTCAGCGGTATTGGCCCCGACGGTGGTGAGACAGAGGGAACAGCGGGAAAGGCGATCGTAGGCCGGCGATCGCGTCCACAGTTGGACTTGCAACCCGCTGGGGGTCTGCAAAACTGGCAGGGAGTCTTCTACCTGTGTCAATTGAGCGTCGATACCTCCCATCACCGCAATCAGGGGATTGTGCTGTTTGTTGGCGAAACGGGCCAGGGTTTGTAAGTCTAAGGTGGGGGCGACGGGGATGGCGAAGCGGGTATCAGGTCGCAGGTTTTGGATGCTTTCGGCGATCGCCAAGCACAAAGGAACCCCTTGAGCGAGTTTCGCGGGTTTGGAACCGGGTAAAAGACCGATTAACGGCCCGGTAGAAGCGCCTTTTTCCGCCTGATTTTCCCGTTTTTCGGACAATTCTAAGGCAACATCGGCGATTAAATCTCCGACGACGGTAAACTTGCCATCGCCGATGGCACCGCGATGGATTTTTACCGCCGAATTCATCAGTGCAAAGCGATCGATCCAAGATTGCCAACGGGCCTCCCATTCGGCATAAACTAGGGTGCGATATCCCAATCGCTTGCCTAAAATGACGGTAAAAAATTGGTCGCCGCCGAGGAAGACAACCACGCCGTTTTTGTGCCAATGCCAATTTTGTGCCGTTTTACCCCACAGGAGAAAATTCCAAAAATGCTCGGGGTCTTGCACGCGGTCAATTTCGGGATAAGAACGGGCGATCGCTGCTTCTTTGCCCGTTGCATGGGGACAAGGGGACAACACCAGGGAGATGCGATACAATTGGCGATCGCGCAAGTCTCGACGCAAGGCACGCACTACCGGGCGCACCCAAGTCGCTAACTCGCCAGGAGCATTGGACAAAATTAAAATATCGATCGGTTGCATTCTCGAGATTGAATTTGAGGACCAAAGGTGGGAGGGCGATCGCGGGTCTGTGGGAAATTATAGCCTTTATCAGTCCTCTGGGATAAACTGGGTCGATTTGGGATGGGAATCCAAGGAATCCAGTGCCACTGTGGACTCCCACCGGGAAATGAAGACTCCGCTATCGGATGGGGGGTGGAAAATTATCCGCGCTCAATCACTTTAAGGCACTGGATTGTTGTATTTTAAATGACGTACAATCTTAAGCTTGAATCGAGAACCAATCGAGTCAACAGTAGATAGGGAGTTCAGGGGGTATGACAGAGTTAATCGATGCACTGAAAATCGGCGATCCGTCTCGCGTGCAAGGTGCGATCGCTGCCGGTGCGGATCTCGATCGCGAGGATTCGGAGGGGTTAATGGCGCTGAGTGTGGCGGCGGAAACGGGCAATCCGGATCTGGTGCAACTGTTACTGGATGCCGGCGCGGATGTCAATCGGGCAGATAAGGATGGATGGACCGCGTTGATGAGTGGGGCGGCGATCGGAAATCGGGCGATCGTGCAACAACTGATCGCGGCGGGGGCGGATGTGAATGCCAAAACTAACTTTGGTTTAACGCCGTTGATGGCGGCGGCGAGTAAGGGTCATGCGGAGGTGGTGGAAACCTTGCTGGAGAGTGGGGCGGATATTAAAGCAAAAGACGATAATAAATGGACCGCCTTTGTATGGGCATCTCAAGAAGGGCATGAAGCGGTAAAGGAGATTCTCAAAAAAGCCCGAGATGCGCGATCGCCCGGGTAAAGGGTGCGATCGCCCCCGACTCTTTGGTAATTTTAATCGAATTGTGGTGCATACAAATTGAGCAGCGTAGTGAGCCAAATAAACTATTCCATTGTTATCCCGATTTTCAACGAAGAATCGATTATACCGGAACTCTGGCAGCGTCTGACCCCAGTTATAGAGGCACTGGGGGGTTATACAGAAGTCATTTTTGTGGATGATGGCAGTGTGGATGCCTCCCTAACCCTGCTGACGGCGATCGCGCGCCAGTCTCCTCACGTGAAAGTTATCGCCCTTTCCAGAAATTTTGGCCATCAATGTGCCTTGTCGGCGGGTATCGATCGCGCCGAGGGACAAGCGGTGATTCTCATGGACGGAGATTTGCAAGACCCGCCCGAAGCGATTTTCCAGTTTGTGAGTGCCTGGAAACAAGGATATGATGTGGTGTATGCGATTCGCAAAAAACGCAAGGAAATGTGGCTCAAACGTCTGGCGTTTAAAAGTTTCTATCGCATACACGGCATTTTATCGGGAATTTTCGTTCCCTTGGATGCGGGGATTTTTTCTCTGATGGACCGCAAGGTGGTTCTCGCACTTCGCCAAATGCCGGAACGCCATAAATATATCAGCGGGTTGCGCGCTTATGCGGGATTTAAGCAAGTGGGGGTAATTGTAGAACGGGGCTATCGCTATCGCGGTAAACCCCGGATGACGCTGTTGAAGTTGTTTGAGCTAGCGTTGGATAGCATTTTTGCCTTTTCTACCATTCCCCTGCGATTGGCAACGTTTCTCGGATTTGCCTGCGCCACTTCTTCGTTTGCGATCGGAATTGTGGGATTATACTATAAATTAGTATTGGGTCGCGAGTTTCTATCCTGGGCGTTTGGCTTGACTACGACTTTCTTTATGGGAGGCGTGCAGCTTATTTTTTTGGGGATTATCGGCGAATACATCGGGCGGATTTATGATGAAGTCAAACAACGTCCTTACTATATTGTCAAACAACAGATTGGCTTTCACCATGATGCGAATTGCCTGGAAAAACTGGAAGTTGGCGAGTAATCAAAAAAAGCCAATAAAAGGCGGGGGATTGCAATCGCGCCTGGGCAAGCGAATTCGGCCTACGCGGACTCATTTTTGCTCGTTTTTAACACATGCTGGTCATGTCTCTGTGCAGCTAATGCCTCGCCACAATTGGTGGGAAAAATTACTGCTAAACTCTATTAGAACAGATTCAAAGTAACTATTTTATTGTCTTAAATAATGATTGATAAAATCGATAAACTCCAATCGGCAAGGATGCAAAAAATATTGGGTCAGGGAAAAGCGATCGCCGGTTTGATTTGCGCTATTTTGCCCGCCGTGATTGTCGCCATTCTCATTGCCCAGTATAGTATCAATGTCCCCTTTGCAGACCAATGGTTTAATGCGGGGGTAATTATCGATAAGTTTTCTAAAAGTACCTTATCATTTACGGATTTAATTGCCCAACATAATGAGAGTCGCAAGTTTTTTCCCCGACTGATATTTCTGGCGATCGCCTATCTGACGCGCTGGGATGTGCGCGTCGAAATGGCTGTCAGTCTGTTATTAGCTGTTGTGATTTCCGCCACTCTCTATCGCTTAAATCGAATTACCGTAGGTGGTTCTTTACCCCAAGCACTTTTTCTGACATTTATCGCTAATTTGCTAATTTTTGCGCCCATTCAATACGAAAATTGGTTGTGGGGAATTCAAGTGGTGGTTTTCCTTCCCATTGCTTGTTTGAGTGCTTGCATTGCAGTGGCGCATTCCCAACTCAGTCAGGTTGCTAAATTCGCAATTTCTACCGCGCTTTGCACCATCAGCACCTTTTCATTTGCGAATGGAATGCTGTTGTGGATTGTGGTGCTACCAGTGTTGGCATTTGCCCAATCTCCCCGGGAAATTATCCAGAAAAAAGGGTTAATCCTGGGATGGTTGGCATTTTTTGCGGCAAATGTAGGAGTGTATTTTTATCGGTATGTCAAACCAGACCATCACCCGACTTTTTCCTATGCCATCCAACATCCCGGGAAAACGGTTCATTTTTTTCTGGTGTTTCTAGGTACGCCGCTGGCACAAGTTAATCCCACTCACAGTATAATAGTAGCAACGGGGGTAGGATTGGCAATTTTGGTAATGTTAATTGGTGTGTGTGGTTATCTGGTAATTTGTCGCGATATGGCGTTGCTCGATCGCGCTAAGGGTTGGTTGGCAATTGCTGCGTATAGCGCCATGAGTGGGGCGATCGCTTCCGTGGGGCGGGTGGGATTTGGCATCGATGGTGCTTTAGCTTCTCGATATACCACTTTCTCGGTTTATTTGCTAGTGTCTCTGGTTCATTTAATGCCGATTGTCTGCACTCATTTTAACCGAAACGGCGCGTTTTTTCCCCGGAAATTATTTACCACCCGGGTGGTTGCTTCTGCGGTAACTGCACTGATGGGGTTGCATTTGCTCACGTCGCTTTATGCGATCGAACAGATGAGTGTGATGCGGCGCGATCGCCTGCAAGCAAAAGCTTGTTTGCTGTTAAGCGAGGCGATCGATAATCCCAAGTGCTTATTCCAGCAAGTGTTTCCGGTTCCCCTGGAGAGCTTTTCCCCGGCGAAACAAGAGAGAGTGAAAGCAAAACTCGATCGCATTATCACTCGACTCGACGAACTGGGATTTTTGGATGTAGGGTTAGTGAAAAGCAAGGATATCGGCAAAATTGCCGCCTCGCTTCCCGCTGGGGGGGATTATGGATGGTTGGATAATGTGGAATCGGTAGATAAAGGGGTATATCGCGCTTCCGGCTGGGCAATGTTACCGGAACGAAAAGAATCGGCGGATGCAGTGATTTTGACGTATAAAGATGAGAAGCAGCGATCGCTTGCATTTGCGATCGCCGACGTGAGGGTACAACGCCAAGATCTCGATCGACATCGACAACTAAGGGAACAAGGATGGTTGGGTTGGCAAACCGATTTTTCGGCTAGCGCCCTCCCTCCCGGACCCCTAACTATCCAGGCGTGGGCATTTGACGCCCTGACTGGAAACGCCTATCTCCTCAATGGCACCGGCCAATTGTAAAGAATTGTTGCAATTCCGTCACAGATGCCTACTAAAGCATTTCACTAAATATAACCTACCCATGCGGTTAGAAACCGGGAATCTTGCCGCAAATCTTTCCCAATGAACGAGGAATTAGATGCGCCCAACCCGGTTTCTTGTCTTCAGCAAATCTTGTGCAAGGTTTTGTATCCCCTGTCTGAAGAACTTGCACGATTCTCAATGCTCAACTTACCCGAGGAGAAACGTGCCATTATCCAAAGTCTCGATCGCCTGCAGAGTCGTCACCCCAGGCACGATCGCCACCAAATCGCCGGGATTTTGCAGGATACTCAAACTTCCATCGCTGACTTGCAATGTATAATCGGCGAGAGTACCGGCAAGCTGAATGCGATCGCGCCCCGCATCGAAGTTCTCGATTATCGCAAAATCTGCATTGTCGCCACCGAGGTACAAAGGTTGCGCCGTATCATTTGCCGGACTTCTGCCGGTGGCGAGTATAAAGGTATCGGTTCCGCTATCTCCGATTAAGGTATCGATTTCATTGTTTCCCAAACTGAGGGGTCGCACGTCTGTGCCATCGGTACCGGCGATCGCCGCTAAATCCACCCCCACAATCGTGGTATTTTGCCCAAACCCGGACACCACATCGTTTCCACTGGTTCCGCTAAACACCCCCACGCGCCCTTCAAATTGTCCGAATTGCTGATAGTGAGCGAATCCTGAACTCACATTGCCCGCGTTTACTGCTGCAGCAACATCGGTATTCACCGCCAAATAAATCGATTCATTAAACGCAAAACTCGTCCCATTTCCTCCACTGAGCAGAAATGTGCCATCATTAAAAATATCGGTGACTTGCAAATCCGTTACCCCCTGCACTACCGCGATTAAATCCCCGGTATTTGTGGAAATGATAAAATTGCCATTTCCGACTTCAAAGGTATATTCGCTGCGGTTCCCCGCCAGCAAAATCAAATCTTCGTTAACGTCAAAATTATTAATCTGAGCAAAATCATTGGTTCGATTGCCCACATAGAGCTTTTGCGCCGTTGGATTTAAAGGAGTAATTCCCAATCCCAGGGAAAACAAATCTTCTCCCGAACCGCCGATTAAGGTATCCACTTCTCCCACCCCCAAACTTCTCGGAACTCCATCAATGGAACCCAACCCCAAGGGGGTAATGTTATCGAATCCAATACCGATAATTCCAGTGGATTCGCCGAAGGCATTAATCACGTCATTTCCCGCAGTTCCGAAGAAGAAACCCGATCGCGTGGGTTCAAATTGCCCAAATCTTTCATAATGGGTTAAACCGGAACTGAGTACCCCTTCGGCTACCGCCGCCCTGATATCTGGATACAAGGCTAAATACGCTTGTTCGCTGAATCCTGCAGGAGTGGCGGGAGTTCCCCCACCCCCGCCGCCGCCAGAAGGAGCTCCGGGGCGATTCTCCGCTTCTCCAAAGGCGAGAAAGTGTTGCAAACCCGAGGCAAATACGCCAGAATTGACAGCGGAAGCTACATCGGGGTTAAGGGCTAAATAGGTGCCTTCGTTCCACTCTGGGGAAATGCTCACTCGCCCTTCTTGTTCGCCAAAGAAAATGAAGTGCTGCAACCCGGATGCGATCGCCCCGGAACTTACCGCCGCCGCTACATCGGGATTGTTACTTAAATATGCCGCTTCGTTATAAAATGGCGACCCTAGCACTCGTCCCTCTGACAGTCCCAATGCTTGAAAATGATTGAAACCGGAAGGTACTAAACCCGCATTTACTGCATTCTGCACGTCGGGGTAACTGTTCAGGTAAAAGGTTTCGTCAAAAATAGCAAAGCTCATGGTTTACTCCAAAATTGTTCTTTTTTTATTATAGGCTAATACTGGCTATTTTTTTTGCTTTTTATATTGATTTATTTCCATTTCCCCAGGGAGATAATAGGAATTTTTTTGGGAGTAAAATGTGAGTTATGGCAAAACATTAAACATAATAAAAGGGGGAGTGTTTCGCACTTTCCAGGAGGCGGAGCCTCGGGAAAGCCGTTCCCAGGCTGGAGCCTGGGAACGAGTTGGGGGGTGTGAGGTACAATGAAACGATACAAGGGGGGTCCGCACTTTCCAGGAGGCGGAGCCTCGGGAAAGCCGTTCCCAGGCTGGAGCCTGGGAACGAGTTGGGGGGTGTGAGATGAATCTGCGTAGGCGGACGAAGAAAAGCCCAGGCGCGATTTCAATCGCCCGCTTTGTTTATTGCCAATTGACAACTAGATACATAAAGACCGATCGCTGGCGAGGTGGATGTAGGGAAAGTGGGTGCAGCGATCGCCGCCTATTTCAAGTCAGCAACATTTTACAAACGGGTCTCATACACCAAAACGGGACAAGTGACAGATTCATAATATTAAATTATGTAAAGCAAAAAATGAGTGAATACTTTTATAAATTGTTAAAAAATGTAAATAAAAAGGGGGATTTTCTTATAAATTTGTTTCAGATTAGGGCGAAAAACGCCCAGAGATTGCCATTTTTTGGTAAAACCACAAGTATGGTTGCCAATCGATCGCTCATCCCCTAGCTCGTAGTCCCTAGGGTTGAGTGCCTAATTGCTGGACGCGCATCTATAAAGGAGAACAACTGCATGTTCACGAACGTGAAGCCCACCATCCGCCACATCACCCCAGAAGATCCGAAGGGGCGATCGGTGCTGAAGGTGGTGTATGTCGTATTAGAAGCCCAATACCAGAGTTCTCTATCGGCGGCAGTTCGCTCGATCAATCAAAACAACCCAGACTTAGCCATTGAAATTAGTGGGTATTTGATCGAGGAACTGCGAGACGAGGAGAACTACGAAGCATTGAAGCGCGACATTGCCACTGCCAACGTTTTCATTGCCTCCCTGATTTTCATCGAAGAGCTAGCCGAGAAAGTAGTTGCGGCGGTACAACCGCACCGCGATCGCCTGGATGTGGCGGTGGTTTTCCCCTCCATGCCAGAAGTCATGCGCCTGAACAAAATGGGGAGTTTTTCGATGGCGCAACTGGGTCAATCCAAGAGCGCGATCGCCCAATTCATGCGTAAGCGCAAAGAAAAATCCGGCAGTTCATTCCAAGACGGAATGCTCAAGCTGCTGCAAACCCTGCCGAAAGTCCTAAAATACCTGCCGATGGACAAAGCGCAGGATGCGCGTAACTTCATGCTCAGTTTCCAATACTGGCTTGGAGGGTCAGCGGAAAACCTAGAAAACTTCCTGCTGATGCTGGCGGAAAAATACGTATTCAAAGGCGATCGCCAGTTCCAATTCCAAGATCCAGTGGTGTATCCCGACATGGGAATCTGGCATCCCCTGGCCCCGAAAATGTTCGAGGATATCAAAGAGTACCTGAGCTGGTATAATAGCCGCTCCGATATTTCCGACGACCTGAAAGACCCTCTCGCCCCCTGCGTCGGGTTAGTGCTGCAGCGCACCCACCTCGTCACCGGCGACGACGCCCACTACGTAGCGATGGTGCAAGAACTCGAAGCCCTAGGCGCGCGGCCCATTCCCGTATTTGCTGGCGGATTGGACTTCTCCAAACCAGTGGATGCCTACTTCTGGGAAGTGGGAGCCAAAGGAGTCGAACCCCTGCCCTTAGTGGATACCGTAGTGTCCCTCACCGGATTTGCCTTAGTCGGCGGGCCGGCACGCCAAGACCATCCGAAAGCGATCGACTCCTTGAAGCGGTTAAATCGGCCCTATATGGTGGCTCTTCCCTTGGTGTTTCAAACCACCGAAGAATGGGAAGACAGCGACTTGGGACTGCACCCGATCCAAGTAGCACTGCAGATTGCCATTCCCGAACTCGACGGCGCGATCGAGCCGATTATCTTATCCGGGCGCGATGGCGCAACCGGGAAAGCGATCGCCCTGCAAGACCGCATCGAAGCCGTTGCTCAACGTGCCATCAAATGGGCCAGTCTGCGCCGCAAGCCAAAACTGGATAAAAAAATCGCCATTACCATTTTTAGCTTCCCCCCCGACAAAGGAAACGTGGGGACCGCTGCCTATTTAGATGTATTCGGCAGCATCTACGAAGTAGTTAAAGCCCTCAAAGGCAACGGCTACGATATTTCCGACTTGCCCGAGTCCCCCGAAAAGCTGATGGAGGAAGTCATCCACGACGCGCAAGCGCAATATGCCAGTCCCGAACTGAACATTGCCTATCGCATGTCCGTGGAAGAATACGAAAAACTCACCCCCTACTCCGAACGACTGCACGAAAACTGGGGACCGCCGCCGGGGAATCTCAACAGCGACGGGCAAAACCTGCTCGTGTACGGGAAACAATTCGGCAATCTGTTTATCGGCGTGCAGCCCACCTTCGGGTATGAAGGCGACCCAATGCGCTTGCTGTTCTCCCGTTCTGCCAGTCCGCATCACGGATTTGCCGCCTACTATACCTATTTAGAGCGGATTTGGGGAGCCGATGCCGTGCTGCACTTCGGCACCCACGGGTCGTTGGAATTTATGCCCGGGAAGCAAATGGGGATGTCCGGGGAATGCTATCCCGACAGCTTGATCGGCAAGATTCCCAACCTGTACTATTACGCGGCCAACAATCCCTCCGAGGCGACCATTGCCAAGCGGCGCTCTTATGCCGAAACCATCAGCTATCTCACCCCGCCGGCAGAGAATGCGGGATTATACAAAGGGTTGAACGAACTCAACGAGTTAGTCGGGTCGTATCAAAGCCTGAAAGACGGCGGGCGCGGGATTGCGATCGTGAATACGATTATCGAAAAATCCCGTCAGGTCAATTTAGATAAAGATATCGACCTGCCCGAGAAAGATGCAGCAGAACTCAGTGCCGAAGAGCGGGATACCGTGGTCGGCCAAGTATATCGCCGACTGATGGAAATCGAGTCGCGGTTGTTGCCCTGCGGACTGCACGTGATTGGCAAACCGCCCACAGCAGAAGAGGCGATCGCCACCCTAGTCAACATCGCCTCCCTCGATCGCGAAGAAGAAGAAATCCTCTCCCTCCCGCGCATCATCGCCAACAGCATCGGACGCAACATCGACGAGATCTATGCCAACAACGACAAAGGCATCCTCGAAGACGTGCAACAGCAGCAAGACATCGTAGAAGCCACTCGCGCCGCCGTTGCTGCCTTAGTCCAAGAACAAACCGATGCCGAAGGGCGGGTTTCCAAAGTCTCCAAACTCAACTTCTTCAACATGGGCAAAAAAGCCCCCTGGGTTGCCTCCCTGCACGATGCCGGCTATCCCAACGTAGACACCGAAGCCCTCAAGCCCTTATTCGAGTATCTCGAATTCTGCTTGCAGCAAGTCTGCGCCGATAACGAACTCGGTGCCTTACTCCGCGCCCTCGAAGGCGAATACGTCCTCCCCGGACCCGGCGGCGACCCCATCCGCAACCCGGATGTGTTGCCCACCGGCAAAAACATTCACGCCCTCGACCCCCAAGCCATCCCCACCGCCGCCGCCGTCAAAGCCGCCAAAGTGGTGGTAGACCGACTGCTCGATCGCCAGCGCATGGAAAATGGCGGACAATGGCCCGAAACCATCGCCTGCGTCCTCTGGGGCACTGACAACATCAAAACCTACGGCGAATCCCTCGCCCAAATCATGTGGATGGTCGGCGTCAAACCCGTCCCCGATGCCCTCGGTCGCGTCAACAAGTTAGAATTGATTCCCTTAGAGGAATTGGGACGCCCGCGCATCGACGTGGTGATTAACTGTTCCGGCGTCTTCCGCGACTTGTTCGTCAACCAAATGAACTTGTTAGATAAAGCGGTGAAAATGGCCGCCGAAGCTGACGAACCCTTGGAAATGAACTTCGTCCGCAAACACGCCATGAAACAGGCAGAAGACATGGGCATTAACCTCCGCCAAGCCGCCACCCGCGTCTTTTCCAATGCCTCCGGTTCCTATGCGGCAAACGTCAACTTAGCCGTGGAAAATAGCACCTGGGAAAGTGAGTCCGAGTTGCAGGAAATGTATCTCAAGCGCAAGTCCTTTGCGTTTAATTCCGATAACCCCGGCATGATGGAACAAGACCGCACCGTGTTCGAGTCGGCCCTGAAAACCGCAGATGCCACATTCCAGAATCTCGATTCCTCCGAAATCAGTCTCACGGATGTCTCGCACTATTTCGACTCCGACCCGACCAAAACTATCGCCAGTCTGCGCGAGGACGGCAAAACTCCTTCCTCCTATATCGCCGACACCACCACCGCTAACGCCCAAGTCCGCACCCTCTCCGAAACCGTCCGCTTGGATGCCCGCACGAAAATGCTCAATCCCAAGTGGTATGAGGGAATGCTCTCTCACGGGTACGAAGGTGTGCGCGAACTCTCCAAGCGTCTGGTCAATACTATCGGATGGTCCGCTACCGCCGGCGCGGTGGACAACTGGGTCTATGAAGACACCAACGAAACCTTTATCAAGGATGAGGCCATGCAGCAACGCCTGATGAACCTCAATCCCCACTCCTTCCGCAAAATGGTCACCAGTCTGCTGGAAGCCAACGGTCGCGGTTACTGGGAAACCAGCGAGGAAAACTTAGACCGCCTGCGCCAGTTGTATCAAGACGTAGAAGACCGCATTGAGGGAATAGAATAAGCCTAATTTCCCTCGTTCCCCCCAGGGGGGAACGCCCAACTTGTAGAGACGCGAGCGATCGCGTCTCTACCCCCTCCCCCGAACACCTAACCCAGAGCGTTTCCCATGATTGACGTGCGAAAGGCAGTCCTTGCCGCTCAAAACTATTTTGGTTCCCTGCAAGATTTGATGAGAAGTCCAAATGTCGGCGGCCAAATCGAGGATGTCAGGCTCGAAGAAGTCGAACTATCCGAGGATAAAAAGTTTTGGTTCATTACATTAGGATTTGATGTACTCAAACCCGCCTCTCAAAATACGTTGCTTTCTGAAATGATGCCCAACCGAGAGGAGAGGAATTATCGGGTTTTTAAAATTAATGCCGAAACCGGAGAGGTGGAATCCATGAAAATCAGACAGGTATGAGCAATTATATTACCCAATTGTTTGAAAGCTACAAACGGCAGGGAGTTTTAATCGATACAAATATTTTACTGCTATGGTGTGTAGGAACCGTCAATAAAAATCGCATTTCCAAATTTAACCGAACCGAACAATTTATTCCAGAAGATTATGAAATTCTCCTCAAGATTCTAGAGTATTTTGATAAAATCGTTACTTCCCCTAATATTTTAACAGAAGTCAATAGCCTCGTCAATCAAATTCGCGAACCAGAACGCTCTCAATGCTTGCAGATATTGGCTGCAGGAATGACGAACCTGGATGAATTTTATATTGAAAGTTCAACGATTGGCAGGGCAGATAAGTTTACTACATTTGGCTTGACCGATTGCGGAATTATCGAAGTCGCCCGAAATACATACCTAGTTCTCACAGACGATTTGAGATTAGCCAGTTATCTGGGTAACATCGGAATTGCTACAATTAATTTTAACCACATTCGCGTTTATGGATGGAAAGAATAGCGCGTCCGGAACAATAATAGCAAACCAGGATTACTCCGCGTCGGCCTCCTATAGCCCGTTCCGGGCATGGCTATGCGATAGGCTCGATCGGGCACGATTGTAATCCCCCGCTTTGATTACCCCCACCCCATTTTAATCGGAGAGCCACTGAATATGACTGCCATTACCTTCAACCTCAACCCCGTGGTTAAACTAACC
>NZ_JAYFEQ010000786.1:0-238 GCF_055795085.1 Phormidium sp. CCY1219
TGGAAAATTGGTGGCCTAACTGATTGATTGACAAATCCGGGAAATTGGCATAAAGTGGAATTAAGGTCGATGGGGCAGGCAGGGCATTTAAGCATTGCACAAATTGCTTAAGTGCCCTGCGTGCGCATATGGTTTCAGCAGGCTGACCTGCTACTTCAATCATAGCACCCCTTGCTCATTTAATGCCGCCGAATCTTAAAAAAAATATGAAGTTTCCCTGTCCCTGGGGGTGGGTGGC
>NZ_JAYFEQ010000787.1:0-522 GCF_055795085.1 Phormidium sp. CCY1219
AGGGGGGAGAACTCCTCCCTACGCATAAATGACGAGGGTTTCCGTTCTCCCCCTTACCAACCCTAATTTCTGATGATAAACAGCCAGATGCGTTTTAACGCCCGCGCACTGGCTCCTTCTGGCCCTTTGATAAAATGTTCGTGGGGAAAATATCGATTGGCAACCCACAAAAACATTCCCCCTAAAATCATTCCCCCCGTCACGATCGCCGCCGCCGCATTCCTCGCGCCATCGCGCGCCGCCGCTTCTATTCCCGGCATAATCAGGGAAAAAGAGGTAGCCGCCAGCATCACGCCGGCTCCAAATACCAACAAAATCCCTTGCACTCGGGGGCTAATTTTCTCCAGGAAAAAAATTGGCAGCGCCCCCAACCCGGTACTTAACCCCGCCATCAAACTGCCGAACAATCCCAGGTAAATCACGGGAATCTGTTGCAAAATTTCTATCATCAGAAATTAGGGTTGGTAAGGGGGAGAACGGAAACCCTCGTCATTTATGCGTAGGGAGGAGTTCTCCCCCTTA
>NZ_JAYFEQ010000788.1:0-30762 GCF_055795085.1 Phormidium sp. CCY1219
ATTCACCACCCCCACCCCTGCAGCACAAGAATTGAGCATGGTCAACAGGGGGGCTAAGCCATTGAAACTGGCTCCATACCCGACGCTGGTGGGGACGGCAATGACCGGGGAATTGGCCAATCCGGCGACCACACTGGGCAATGCGCCTTCCATGCCCGCCACGGCAATCAACACATCGGACTGGGCGATCGCGCGCCAGTTAGCCAGCAGGCGGTGAATGCCGGCTACCCCCACATCGAAATAGCGCTGCACCCGAAACCCGGACAGTTCGGCGGTGACGGCGGCTTCTTCCGCCACGGGCAAATCCGCCGTTCCGGCACAAAGGATACCGATGGTGCCGGCAATTTCCCCGGGAATGGGCGCGATCGCGGTAGCACAAATGCGCGCTGTGCGATAGTAATACAGTCCGCTGACTCGTTCTTCAAGCTGGGCGTACACTTCTGGCTCAATGCGGGTGGCCATCACCACTGGCGTGTCCCGGCGCATTTTTTGTATAATGTCCGCGATCTGTTCCGGCGTTTTCCCCGGTCCCCAAATCACTTCCGGAAAGCCGGTTCTCAAATTGCGGTGGCGATCGATGCGGGCAAAATCTCCCACGGGTTCGAATCCCACATACTTCAATTCTTCTAAGGCAGCCGATGGCGTAACTTTTCCCGCAGCAACCGCTTCTAACAGGGTTTGGATGGCTTCTGGATTCATCAGTTTGTCGCTTATCCTGAATACACTTGCAAAACTAAATTTCTCCTGTCTATTTTCCCAAAAAATTAGTCGATAAATTGAGTTTTTATGGTGTAGTAGAGATAATATTAGATTCGTTCTTCACCCCCTACCCGGTCAGGGTGGGGCTAAATACGGACTTAGCCCGCTTAGGCGGGCTATTTTTGACGGGTTTTGCCGCTGGAAACCCTTGTGGGATTGGATATTACTCGTCCACTACCCGGAGTTCGTAAATATTCCAGAACGCGCCGGCGAGGGGGGAATACTCGATGCCTTTTACGCGATCGCGCACTGCAGTCATTGACAGTTGGTTGACTAACTGAATTACTGGTAAATTCTCTTGGGTCAGGCGCTGGGTTTCGGCATAAATTTCCTTGCGCTTTTCTTCATCCAACTCTTGCGACCCTTGAATATACAACTCGCCGATTTTTCGTTCCCAGTCCGCCACTTCCCGTCCCACAAGGGGAGTTTGTCCGGTTAGTCTTTGCTGATTGAACAAGTGCAATCGCCCGTCTGGAGACCATAAATTAGAAGCCCAATGGGGTTCGACACCGCCACCAAATCCGATAATAATCGCTTGCCAATCTAACGAATTAGTCAACTTGCCGGTCAGCGCATTCCAGGCGAGGGGCTGGAAATCCACCTGAATGCCAATTTGACTCAAATTTTGCTTGATTTGGGCACCCATTGATTCGCGAATTTTATTCCCCGCATTGGTAATTAAAGTAAAGCGAACCCGGTTGCCTTCCGGTCCGATAAGTTCCCCTTCTTCATTATAGCTAAATCCTGCATTGATCAGCAGTTCTTTCGCTTTCTCGGGATTGTGGTCATACACTTTCAATCCTTCTTCCGGAGCGAGATAGTAAGGACTTTGCACGGCAATATGAGAATTAATCGGTCTGCCAATGCCTTGAAAGGTATTTTCAATTGCCGTTTCCCGGTCGATCGCATAGGCGACTGCTTGGCGAAAAGCGAGGGTATTAAACCAGCGAGATTTCTCCGGTTCGACCACGGGGTTTCCGGTTTCCGCATTGCGCCCTTTGTTCAAGTTAAATGCCATAAAAGTGATGCCCGGAGCCGGTTCCATTTCATAATAAATCCGAAAATCGTTCGCTTCTTCTTTCTTTTTCAGCAAGGGAAAATCTTCCGGTCTGACGGAAATGGCATCTAAGCGTTGAGCCATAAATTGCAGCACCGAGGTGTCTTGAGATTCGACAATTTCCCACACCACGCGCTGGATATAAGGCTGGTTTTCTCGCCAATAATACGGATTTGCCCGAAAGGTAACGCGCTCGCTGGTGCGGTAATTTTCTAGCATATAAGGCCCGTTGACGATGATTTCTTCTGGAGGAGTATTGGTGCCCCATACAGACAGAAATTGCGGGTTTCCATCTTGGTCTAAAGTGTTAACCGATTCGCGCAGGGCGTGGGCCGGTAAAATAGCCAAAGCAGTGGAACGCAAGAAGGGGGCAAAGGGTTCGGGTACGGTGAATTCGATGCGGCGATCGTCCAGTTTTTGCACCGTGGGAAAGGCGCGGGAATTGCCAATTCGCAATACGTCGGAAATGCTGCTGGGAATTTTTTCGTTAAAGTAAATGTCGTTATAAGTAAAGACCACATCTTCGGCGGTTAACGGTGCGCCATCAGACCATTTTAAACCTTCGCGCAGGGTAAAGACGATGCGAAGATTGTCGTCTGAAATGTCCCAGGATTCGGCTAAGTTTGGCTCTACTTCGCCGGTGAGGGGATTTTCATTAACTAAGCCTTCATAGGTATAGCCAAAAATATTGGGAGATTCTTCGCTGAGGGCATAGTTAAAGGTTTTCGGGTCGCTGAGAATGCTCAATACTAATTGCGAGACTTCTGCCGCATCGCTTTTGAAGGCGGCGGGCGTACATCCCCCGAGGTTGATACTGAGGATGAAGGTTAGGAGAAAGGCGAGAATGCGATGGGAATATTTTTTAATCATAATAGACCGTTGGGGGTTTTCTGTAGGCATCATTTCGCTTTTATATGATTGTAGCGAATTGCGGGAAATTTAGCGGGGGGAGAAAGGGTGGGGGAAGGGGTGAGAATTAGTCTGCCATCAGCAAGACGACGGCATAGGCGGAAATGCCTTCTTCTCGTCCTTCAGGACCGAGTTTTTCGTTGGTGGTGGCTTTGATACCGATGCGATCGCGGTTCATTTGTAATCCCTCGGCGAGGCGATCGCGCATGGCAGAAATATGGGGTTTGAGTTTGGGTCTTTCGGCAACGATTACGGAATCAATATTGCCAACTTGCCATCCGCGATCGGCGATTAATTGGTTCACCTGAGCCAACAACACGAGACTATCGGCACCTGCCCATTGCGGGTCGCTGGGGGGAAAATACAGGCCAATATCGCCCAAACTCAAGGCACCGAGCATGGCATCCATGATGGCATGAGTCAGCACATCGGCGTCGCTGTGACCGAGCAATCCCAACTGGTGGGGAATCTCGACGCCGCCGAGAATCAATTTGCGATCGCGATCGAGCCGATGGATATCGTACCCGTTACCAATCCGAACGTTCATGGGTTTTCCTCTCACTTGTGTGGTAAATTTACTTTACCAGAAGAGTTCCCCACCCCATCAAATTCCCTTCCACCTCCCTGCCACTTCACCGCCCACCGCTTCTCCCCTCGCAAAAGCGCGCGGCAATGAATCGCCTGCATTCCCCCTAGGCCATTCCGAGCATTAATTGGGCAGAAATTGTAATTTTTTTGGAAAAATTAATGCTATAAAATTGAAAATATGCTATAATTTTAAAATCGATAATTTGCCGAAATCTGTAGGGTAGGCATTGCCCACCTCCCCGAGACTAAATGCTGCTTATTTGCCCTTCCTAATGAAGTGTTTTCCCCACTAAACAGGACAGGTTCTCTCTGAAAAAGGAATTATAGTGGTAATGCCAGAACGTGATAAGGTGGGCAGTGCCCACCCTACGACTAAGAGCGATCGATGCAGGAATTATTGAAGTTGGACGCCGAGGACGCGATCGCCGGTTAATTGATTGCCAACGGCGACGAGGTTTTGTTGTTTCGCTGCATTTTGCACGTCATAGCGTCCGTTATTAGCAAACATATTATTTCCCTCAGCGGTTGCAGTGCCTAAATCCGGTTGAGACTCGCTAATAGCGACCAACCCATCGCGCTGATTTTCTACGATCGCATTACCGCGCAGGATGGGGCGGGCGGAATGGGTAATCACCAATCCATCGAGATTGTTGCGAATTTGATTGTCCGCCACCAACGGTGCAGCATCGCCGCCGATCGCCAATCCAAACCCCGTATTTTCTATCTGATTGCCGCGAATTTCGCCGGCTGTATTGTGGGTCAGAGAAATGCCATTCCCACCATTATCGGCAATCCGATTATTTTCAATCCGAGGCGCAGCATTTCCGGTGACAAAAATTCCCTCGCGATCGCTATTCACCAATCGACTATTGCGAATTGTCGGCGCAGTAGATTCCACCCAAATTGCCGTACCGCTGCGATTGCGATTAGTCACGGTCACGCCCGCAATTTCTGTCTTTTCTGCAGCCACAATGGTGACATTTTGTTTCGCCCAAGTGCGGCTGAGATAATCGCCGCCGCCGATAATTTTCACCCCTTCACCCTGCTGCGCTTCGTTACCTCTCAGGGTAACGCCAGCTTTTAATTCCAACGGAAAAATTTCCCCGGTTTGGGCGCTATATTCCCCGGGGGCAAGCTGAATCACCGTCCCCGGATTAGACTGTTTTAATGCATAAGTAATGGTTTGTAACGGTTGGGTTTCGGTTTGGCCCACCGTGGGGTTGTCGGTCCCTTCAACCGGATCCACGTAGAGAATTTGTTTGTATGCGGGAGTGGTTTTCTGGGTCTGAGGCAATTGCACGCGCGGAACCATTTTGTTTCCCAGAGTAACCGGTTCTTCGGTCACTACAACCACACAGCCGGTCATGGATAACGCCACCAGGGCTGAGGCGAATAAATGGGAACTCGCTTTCATTTTTTTTCCTCCAAAAATGGGTGAATTTCATCAAGCCTCCCGGCAATCGGAGGCTAAAGCTTGGGACTATTTTACGTCAGGGAATGTTGCGTTGGGTGTGGGGCGCGACCCTGGGCGGGGTTCGGGTTGCGGAGTTTCCGGGGGAGGGGGATGCTGCAATGGGGTGGCGCGATCGCCTCTGGCTACCTGAATGGTCATTTGGGGGACTTTGTGATACAAATCACCAACTTTTGCGGTTGAAGTCACGGTTATTTATGGGATTATATCACAACTACCCTGAGATTTGAAGCAAGGGGGAAGCTGATTTAGATCGGCGTTTGAAGCCGATCGCGATCGCGGAAAAATTGGCGAAAATGTTGAATAATAAAACTATAGCATTCCCGGACTTATGCCTTATGAAACTGCAACTGCAACTTTTACCCAATGCGATCGCCGAACTGATGGCGCAAGTCAGCGCCACGCGCCAGATTACCTTAGCAGACCGCTATGGATTGATGGCGGCAATTTTGGCCGATTCCCTGGAGGAAGACGAGAGATTTTCTATCGATCGCCTGCTGCGATCGGTCAGACGCGGGCGGCTGAAAATTGTGGACGAACTTTCGTCACTGCTATCGGGATAAGGCGGCGATATCCCGTCGCCTTTTGTCCCAGCATCCCGCGTTTTTTCCCGCCGAGAATGAACAGTGATTGTCGGCTAATTTTTAGCGGCCAAAAATTATGTTATGCTTCATTTTAGATTTAGGCAACCGCCGATTCCAGGAGTTGAATCGTCCCTCGGGTGGCATCGATTTCCACTTCAATGCCAATGGGGACGGTAAATTTATCGCGAATGTGGCCGATGGAGGAACCATACCAGGCGGGAATTCCTAAGGGTTTGATATGTTCGGATAAAACTTGGGCTAAGGTTAGAGAAGGTTCGTCGCCTTCCCCGGCGGTGCAGTCGGTGCATTGGGCGAAAATAAAGCCGGAAATGCGATCGAGAATACCGGCGAGTTTGAGTTGGGTTAACATGCGGTCTACGCGGTAAATATCTTCGCCAATTTCTTCGATAAATAAAATGGTTTTTTCCCAGGGGGGTAAGTAGGGGGAACCCACCATTCCAGCTAAGACAGAGAGGTTCCCGCCGATTAATTTTCCTCGGGCTTTTCCTGGGGCGATCGCTTGCATGGGGGTACGGGGAGAATTGCGGAGGGTGACGGGTTGGCGATCGAATAAAATTTGCTTCACGTAGCTGACAGAAAAGGGATTCCAGAGAGAGGTTCCCACTGGCCCGTGAAAGGTAATAATTCCACTGCGGGCGTGAATGGCTAATAGCAGGGAGGTAATATCGCTATATCCCATGAGAATTTTCGGCTGCGATCGCATCAAGTCGTAGTCGAGTAAAGGTAAAATCCGACTGCAGCCCCAGCCGCCTCTCATAGTGAGAATTGCTTTCACGGTGGGATCGGCAAACATGGCGTTGGTATCGGCGGCGCGATCGCGATCGCTTCCCGCCAGATAGCCGTATTCATCGAGGATGTGCGCCCCTAACTTGACCTTTAAGCCTAACTTAGCCAGTTCTTTGCGAGTATAGTCGATATCGTCTCGGACGATGGGACTCGAGGGGTTGATCAAACCCACCGTATCTCCCACCTGCAGGCGAGGGGGCTTGAGGAGGGGACGCGGGGTGGGGCTATCCTGGGACGCCACGGGAAGTTGCGTGGCTAAGACAGTCAGCCCGAAGAGTTGGAGAAAGTGACGGCGATCGCGTTTCAATTCCCTGTGCTTGCCAGTTTCTAAGGTTACAAACCTATGATACAGAAAACACAAGGCCAAGGCGGATTTTTCGGGAAAAATAATTGTTGCGTAGGGGGCGATCGCTTCTGGCTTGCGGTTGTGGCAACGGCGCGGTGGTGATTAAGTAAATCGGTTAATTATAAACGAGTTGAGTTAAAACTGTCACCTATCCTCTGGTGGATTTTTGGGGAAATAAGCGCTAGTGGTGGCAATAGGGAAGCCCAACTGCTGGCGGAAATGAATTAGAATTCCTTTTCCGAGGGAATTGCAGCCCCTTTTCTAATTTTTCCCTCAAATGACTCTTGTCAATCCTGGAATTTCCGATTATCCTGTTTTAGCATTTACCCTTTTACATTAGAATGCTTGGGAGGCATCTGAGTGAGTAAATCCGTTTTTACCGAAAAATATACGAAGTTTCGCCGCCTGTTAATTCAAATGCGCCAAGCGAATGAATTAACGCAGGTGCAAGTAGCGCAGAAACTGCAAAAACCCCAGTCGTTCGTGTCTAAATACGAACGGGGAGAACGACGGTTAGATGTAGTGGAATTTTTGGAGGTGTCAAAAGCGCTGGGGGTTAGTCCCCACGAATTACTGAGACAACTGGAACACCCAACCCAGGAAAATGGATAGCCCCAGGGTGGGGGTTAAAGGTCACGTTCTGTAAATTTTGGTTGGCGATCGCCCCCTTTGGGGGCAGGTTTTTTATTGACGAGGTGCCATGCTGGAAAACAGAAAAAATATCCCGAAACCAACACCGTCAAGCCGATCGCCTCCCCCAGGGAAGCGCAAGTAAATCGCGGTGGCGGCGATCGCACTCTTTTGCAACCAACAAACTTATCCCATTATCGGACCCAAAAGGAAACTTCATGTGGAATTTGTTCAAAAAAATTTTTTCTTTTTATTCATTTTTTCAAAAATCTTACCTATTTTTATTTTTCATGTTGTTTGCCAGTATCTTCTTCTCCTCAACCTGCATCAACAACTATCTGGTAGACCGGGCAATTTGCGATGAATGGCTGCAAGAGCTATCCATTAACTTAGTGGCGGAAACCACCGGAATCCTGATGGTTTTATTTTCCGTCAACAAAACCGTGCGCGAGAACCGCGAAAAAGAAAAAAGCAAATTCAAGCAAATTGCTTTCCGCCAACTGCGCTTTGTCTTGCGAAAGCAAATTTATTTGTTTTTTGAAATATTTAAAGCTTCAGTGAAAGCGAAACCTGACAAAGACTATCAAACATTAGCTGATTTATTTGAAGATGATTTTTTTGACGAAGTACATTATTTGGATTTATTGAAAATTGCTCCGGTGTTAAACTCAGAGGGAGAAAAGATAGACTGGCTGGATTATATGGTTGCCGAATGCCATAGCTTAAAGCAAGCCTTAGAAAAGGTGGTCGATCGCTATGCGGTTTATTTAGAGTCTGACATCGTAGATTTAATGGAAGAAATCACCGATGCCCCGTTCATTCGGTTTATTACCTCGATTTGGGAAGCAAAGAAACGAGACGGACTAACATCGGAAGGGGATTTGCTATTTGCCTGCGATAACTTATTGCGCGATTACACCGAGGCATTGGTGAAGTTGGTGCAGTTGTACAATAGCAACGTAGGGAGCGATCGCAAAATTATCATTGACGAAGGGCAATGGAAGCAATGGTGGAGCCACAAAGGGCGACCGCAAATCGGAGATAGTCGGGTTGAAAGGAACAGTTAGTCATGCCACAAATTTATTTGCGATATGGGGTTAAATTTCTCCTTGGGTTTCTGGGTTTTTACGGTAAGCGAGAAAGAGTAGGGAGCGACGCGATCGCACCCCCTTCAGAATTGTCCGAATATTTTACACCTGCTATGGCGATCGTACCCAATCCAAATTGCGCCCGATGAGCAGTTCAGTGAGTTTTGCATGATGGGTATTTTTCATCGCCACCGTTTCCGTATCGAATCCGAATTGATGGGCTAACTCGCGGACTTCTTTGATATTATCGTAAGTCATCAGAAAATCCCCAGAGAGGGTACTGGCAATGCGGAAAAGTTCTTCGTGGTTCAGTTCGGAATGAGCGTACAGACGAGTGCCTGCTTTTTTGCCGGCTGCGGTGTAAGGCGGATCGATGAAAAACACTGCGTCGCCGCGATGAGCGTTTTGCGAGAGAAACGCCATCCCATCACCGGCGATAAAGGTGAGGCGATCGCGAATTTGCTCGATATTCAAAATTCGCCGTTTCAGGGTATCTGGATACCAGCGAGATGCAAGTCCCTTGCCCTTTTCGCCCCGTTTAATTTTCCCCGCACCTGCTGCTAAGATACCGCCGCGATTTACCCGGTTTTTCACAATAGTTTTAAATGCTTTTTCTTTTCGGTCAACTGGAACAGCAGACAGCACCGAATCCACAGAATCAGGAGAAATGATAAAAGTAGAAATGCGCTGAGCCAACCATTCGCGATCGCCGCTGAGAATGGTTTGCCACACGGCTGCTACTTCTGCATCGAGTTCCACCATCGTTACGCGATCGGCTAACCGTTCAAATGCCACAGTGAGGCTAACAATGCCACCCCCCACAAAAGGCTCAATAAATTCAACCCCAGGGGCAGACTGGCGTGCTAACCACTGCCGAATGCGCGGCACTAACCAGGTTTTTCCCCCGGGATATCGGAAAGGACTCCGCAGGGGCACGGACATCACATTGGGGATTTTTTCGGGAATATTATTGTCAAACAGGGATAATTGACGCATTACAAAGCTCAAACTACAAAAGGTCAGTGAGTGTAGGAGCATCTGGAGGATTCTCCAACTTTTCATCGAGTTTTTCTTGCAAAAACTGACAAAAATCATCCATCGAACCCGCTTCGGGAGTGGTTATGCGATCGAGGGCTGGTTTAAATAAGGTATAAACTTTGCGAAATTCGGTAAGCTGATAGCAGTTTCTAGCCGCATCGTGCTGTAGGTTATAAATTAGCCATGCAACATCTGCTTCGGTGGGATCCACTTCTGGCAGGGCGGGAAGCGTATTGTAAAACCCTTTATGTAAAGCCACCGCCTGTTTTTTACCCCATTTTTTTAAGATTCCTCCTTTGTAAATTAATTGTGGTGCCAAACGCTTGCGAGAAGAGGAGAGGTAATCGGGGCGGGGAGAATTTCTTTGCCCACTCCAGTCCATATTAAAGCGCTGAGATGGATCTTCCATGTAGTATTCAAATGGCCGTCGCACGTTGCCAGAAATGTACACAGATTGAACTTCCAATGTGCCAAAATTAATGATGCGTCCTCCACTGTCGTAAGCCACCAACACCCAATCGATGTTACCAGCAGATTGACCCTTTTTGTCATTGAGGCGAATTTCAGCAAGGGAAGTCCATGCAGTATTTTCGGGGAAAAAAATGCTGCGGCATCCTCGACAATTAACCAATCCTGACGAAAGCGAACCGGACAAGTAATTGCGATATCATCGCCTGTGTAAACACTACAAACCCCCAATAAATCCTTTCTAGACCCGCGATCGCAAACATTATTCAATCCTTTCTGTTCCTTTCACCGATTCCCCCGGAGATAACTGGTGCAGGTTTTAGCACATTCTATCACGATCGGATAGCTGCTTGCAGATAGCACATATCGGTGGCGGTGCGGGCTGCCGGTGATTCATGGTGGGGGAAGGTTTGTGCCAGGATTGGTGCCGATACAAGCCAGGGTTTCTGCTGCTGGATGGGGAGGCGCAACCCAATTGCTTCGGCCTTCAATTCTTTCGGTAAATGTAGCCAATTTTGAGCGGATTTTAATCGGTGCAAAGAGTTGATTGGCTTGGGGGATAGGGGATATATTCCGATGGGGAATCGGCGCGATCGTGCAGGGAAATTTTCAGCGCGCCACTGGGGTAAACCCTGGGTTGCAGTGGCGCGATTTGTTGCTCGCGGAAGGTAGAGAATGTCTCTCTCTCGGGTGCTTATAATTATGATTAAGTTGGCGATGTTATAACCCGCCGTAATCTGCACAATTGAGCAAATCGCAAACCTTTTCATCGCCGATGGGTTTGATTTTTTCTCGGATGACTTGCAATGGCTAGCGGTATGTCCTCGGGTTTGAAGGGGAGAAACCCCCCAAGGAGCAGATGATGCGATCGCTGGCGCTTCGGATCCATATCGGCGTCTTGGGACCTTTTCGATCGCGAAAAATCTCGGTTGCACTTGTTCTACGATGGGAAAAAGCCCCCAAACAAGCTGCCCCGACAATCCATGAGGGATCCGCGCTTGTCGGTGGTCCGGAAGGGTTGCCAGGCCCCACCCGATCCACTTCCCCCGCACTCAGGCGAAGCTAGTGGTTTGCAACCTCGCCGGTTTCATCCGCAAATCCAGAGCAAACGCGCCGGAAAACAACCCGGAATCGGGCGATCGCCATTTTTCTCCGAAAATGGTGATATTGAGCGCCATCATTCCCCAACTCGCTGTTCTCGGGGGTTTCACCACTCACCCCGGGGATCCGGTTGATGACTTGCCGCGATCGCCGGGGCTTGGCAGACAAATTGTCGGTTGGCAATTCGTCACCCCTCCGGAACAATTTCTTGCTAAATTCTGCGGAAGGTGACAGAAAAGCCGGGTCTGTGGAGTCTGCCACCCTTGGGGGCACCTGCCCCTATGGGAAGAGAACCGGGGGGAATTTCCCCTCAGTGTTGCATGGGGTTAAAATTGATACAATTTCACTTTATCTTTGCAACTATATATGAGAATTGTCCTAGCGTTCAGGTTCATGGCATGGCAGGAGTGCTTAAACTCGAAATCGCTGAAACGGTGGAAGAACTCAAAACCCTGTTGGCGAAACAAACAACCGCAAGAGGTCGCGAACGAATCCAAGCTCTCTATTTACTAAAAATTGGTCAAGTCAAGACCCTCAAAGAACTGGGGATTTTGCTTGGCAGAGATACGGCGACGATTTACCGATGGTTTCAAAAATATAAAGCCGACGGGTTACAAGGGATGCTGGCAGTTAAAAAAGGTCAGGGTCGAAAACCGGCAATTCCCAAACCCGTTATGGAACGATTAAAAGAGCGCCTGCAAGAACCGGACTCATTTAATAGTTACAGTGAAGTCAGGACTTGGCTGAAAAAAGAGTTTGGGATTGAAGCTTCTTATAAAGTCGTCCATGAAGCAGTTAGATACAAACTCAAGCTAAAGCTCAAATCCTCGAAAAAAAAGCGCAATAAAAAGAATAAGTAATGCAGATTTTAACAACTAATTATTCACCATGATTCGGAGGGACGCGGCATTGCCGTGTCCTTACAGGCGGTGAATCTGGATCGAGATTTTAAAAAATAGGTTTGAGGAGGAATGTAGGGGGTCAGGGGTGACAGGTTCAAATCCGTTTTCCTGGTTCAGAGGGGATGTTGCAAGCCGGCGAGAAATCCTCGACGGGCGTGCGATCGCAGATTGGATTCGCGCAACTCCATCAAGCAAACTAATTCGTCTCCTTTATAATAGTCTGGATTGCGCTCTAAAAAATACCGCACGTCGGGTTTTTTGCGAATTCCGGCTTTAATGTCGGCCCAGTTGCCGCGCAGATGACCCCGGGAGGTAGGAAAGCGAATTAATCCGGTTTTTGGGTTGTAGTATTCGCCGAATTTTTGGGTAGCCAAAGCATCAGCGATCGCCTGCATTGGTGGCGGAGTGGGATAGCGATAGGTGGGATAGAAGACTTTGGCAAATAAGGGTAAATACCGATAGGTACGGTATCCTTTGACAATCAAAAACCAGTAGAGGGGAGTGTGTGGATGTTGGGCTTTGATTTGACCGGCTAAACGACACCACGCCAGGGGTAAAGTTTGTTCTCCCCAATATTGGCGATGGATAATCGTATCCCCGGAAAAAATCGCGCGAATGCGATCGCCTTCCCACTGGCGCGATAGGATAGAGAGGGTAGAAAATCCCCCTAATTGTCCCTCGGGGTTCCACAAGAGGATAGCATAATCTTTTTGGCTTAAATCGTTCCAAAAAAAATTCTCGCTAGTGCCATCATAATAAGTGCGATATAACTCGTACATCACCGGGCACAGGTGGGGAAACAAATGGGGTTGGGCAATAACTTTTGCAGTTAGTTTACTCATTCACTGGCTAACTATAGATTTCTTTTAAAATTCGACGTTAAACCGATGGTTATCCGAGAAAGTAAGCGGGGGCGATAACCCGTTTCAATTGATGAATTGAGCCATAGAAAGTTCCCCCTTTTCGACCCACCCTCTGTAAGATTCAAACACAATTATTCAAAAAGCATGAAATCACCAGAACATGCTGGGTCAAAAAAGCAGTACCGAGCAGCGTTAAAAAAACCACTCGGAACCCCTTAGCCAACCGAAGTTTCCGAGAAATTTTGATAGCGCTGCATTCGGTAAGAACGGGTGAGTGTCATGCATCCACATCATTGGGTAGATCCCGAGGTATCGGAGGGAGGTTTCACCCGGATTTTGCGGATGAGTTCTCTAAGGACATCGGTTTTGGTTCGCTTTGTCATTTCGCAATACGCCTCCAGTCGTTCGAGTTCGATTCCGGGCAGACGAATGGTTAAAACGCGATCGGATAAACGCCTTTTATTGGACATGATACTTCTAGTGGTAGTACATCTCTATTATGACCAGAGGAACGACGAGTGGCAAGACCCCAGACCAGAGAAAACCCCTGCACTGTAAAGCCCTCGGGGGAAATCGCGCCGTGCAATTGGGTTCACAGGCGTAGCGCCAAGGGAGGAGAGAAAGGGAGTGAAATTCTCTCTAAAGGAGGTAGAGATGCCCAGGGGCGGGATGCTATACCACTGACAGTAGAAATACCCTATTATTTTGGGAGAACCACATGGTCAATCAACTCACAGGAAAAGTCGCCCTGGTAACGGGTGCGGGTTCGGGAATTGGCAAAGCGTCAGCGCATTTGCTGGCGAAAGAAGGGGCAGCGATCGCCGCCTTGGGACATACCGCCGAAAAAGTGGAAAAAGCGGTGGCGGAAATTCGAGGTGAGGGTGGAGACGCGATGCCGTTGGTTGCAGATATAGCGCAACCGAAACAGATGGAAGAGGCGATCGGGCAAATTGCCGCGCAGTGGGGACGACTAGATATCCTGTTTGCCAATGCGGGGATTAATGGCGTTTGGGCGCCCCTCGAGGAACTCACCCCGGAAGAATGGGAAAAAACGATTTCTATCAATCTCAACGGCACTTTTTTTACGGTAAAATACGCCATTCCTTATTTGAAAAAACAAGGCGGTTCGGTCATTGTTACTTCTTCGGTGAATGGTACCCGAATGTTTAGCAATACTGGAGCTACGGCTTATGCATGTTCTAAAGCGGCGCAGGTTGCATTTGCGAAAATGGCAGCCTTAGAGTTAGCCGAAAATCGCATCCGCGTGAATGTCATCTGTCCGGGAGCAATTACCACAGAAATTAGCGACAATACTCAAACTCGCGATGTAGAAAGCGTGCGCGAACCGGTGCGATATCCGGAAGGTAAAATTCCCTTAACCGACGGTCAACCGGGAACCGCCGCACAAGTAGCACAGTTGGTACTATTTTTAGCCTCCGATGCTTCCAGTCACATCAGTGGCACGGAAATGTGGATTGATGGCGCTCAGTCGTTATTGCAAGGATAAATGGCGATTCAGGGCAGGGCATTGCCCTGTCCTTACAGGGGTTTTGGGTCGGGTGATATACTTGCTGCTGCGGTGCGCGAGACTCCGGCGTGCGAACTTGCGTGCATCCGAGGCATGGGAGCCGGGGTCTCACGCACCCTACGTGGTGACATCCGTTACTCGCTTTTATGTTCGGGCTTGCAGGGTGGAACAGCGCACCGGGACGAACTCGTAGCCTTTGTGACGGGGGGCAATAGTGAGCCACTCGATCGCGTCACCGAAGCGATCGCCGTTGGGCGCGAATTGGATAAGTCCGCTAGCACCAATTGCCTGAAACTCATTTTCAGAGAGGATGTGCTGCAATTCCTCGCGGGTTTGCGGGTGTCGTTCCAAGCCCGCGATCGCCGCCACGGTGGCATCGTGAGACAGGGCGGCAACCCAACTCACATCGGCGCGATCCCAGAGAAATCGCGCTTGGCGATAAAATGCCGACTCGCGATGGCACTCTCGGTTCCAGGGTAGGGCCACCATCACGCCATCTGCCCGAGTCCGGGTGAGTTCCGGCGTGTATAAATTCTCGGTGCCGACGATCGCATAGCTTGGGGGTTTAGGAGGGCGACGGTTGCGGTCTTTTTTCGACCGTGGGGGTGGGTTTCCCGGGGGCGGTGGGGGTTTGCGTCCCCGGCGCGGTGGCGGTTGGGTCACTTGGGCGATCGCATCTAAGGCATCTTGTTGCATCTGGCGATCGGCGAGAAAAACCAGGGCGACCTCATCGGGGCGATATTGTGCGATATAGCTTAACCCATCGGCGATCGCCCAAGGATGTTCTCCCCCATCGAAGGGAATCATTTCCTGAAATTGGCTAGTTGGAAAATTCGCTTGAAACTCTTTTAATAACGAGCGACTGTAATCGCTATTGCTGTTATAAAAAACCGCCACTTTCCAGAGATGCTCTTGTTGGCCAACATAGTGCGCCATTGCTTTGGCGGTTACTGCATCGCTGTTTACCGTGCGGAATAAATATTCATTGTCTTCGCCAATTTGCGAAAGCCCGGCGGCGCTGCTGGTGGCAGAAATGGTGACTAACTTATTTTTGTAGATATCTGCAACGGCGGTGGTAATCTCGCTATGACAGTGCCCGATCGCCGCTAAAATATCCGCCAGTCCCACTAAACTGCGAGCGATTTGTTTTGCCAATTCTACGCGATCGCCATCATCGGCAATTAACACGCGCAGACGCATTTTTTCCTGGCTTTGGTTCAAGTTATCTTGCGCTTGAGCCACGCCGCGCAATATTTCCAGCGCTTCGGTGACACTCCCACTTAAAGGAGTCACCACCGCAATGGTATAGGCGGGTTGGGTCGCAATGCGGGCATTATTCAAATAAATCAAGGTTTCCGGATCGGTTGGGTCTTCTTGGCGCGCTTTTTCTAATAATTCCACAGCGCGATCGTAGTCTTGATTTTGGAACGCTTGCACTCCTTTGGTTTTCGCCGCCGAAATAGGCGAATTTTGAAATAAAATTTCTTCGCCACAACTCAAATAATCCCCCAGACTGGGGGGACAATTTTGCGGATTCATTTCCCGTCCCGAGGGAAGGGGTGCGGCGGGCGACATTTCCCGGTTGGCCACTGTTTTGGTGACAAATTGCGGGGGTTTTTGCCGGAAATAAAACCCACTGGCGATCGCTGCAATTCCCAGAACCAATCCCGTCCCCAAACTCAGCAGTTTCCAGGGGATACGGCGTGATTTTGTGGGGGATTTTTGCGGAACAGTTTCAGAAT
This sequence comes from Phormidium sp. CCY1219, assembly GCF_055795085.1. Classification (NCBI taxonomy): domain Bacteria; kingdom Bacillati; phylum Cyanobacteriota; class Cyanophyceae; order Oscillatoriales; family Oscillatoriaceae; genus Phormidium; species Phormidium sp. CCY1219. The sequence goes on from NZ_JAYFEQ010000788.1 coordinate 15,882, forward strand.
ATCGGGGAGGAATTTTATCCGGGTTTTGGCCGATATTGTACGAATTGCAGATAGCTTCTAATCGGTGTAATATTTCCCGGGAACTTTGCGGCCTATTTTCCGGTGAAAATGCCATTAAATCGTCGATTAAGTCGGCGAAAGGTTTTGATATATCGGTGCGATTTCGCCAGATGAGTTGGCGAGTAGTGGGATGGGTGGAGAGATGCTTGGGGGGTTGGCCGGTGAGGAGATGAACGAAGGTTCTACCTAGGGCAAAAAAGTCCGAGGGTAAGCCGGCAAATCCATCATGTTGTTCCGGGGCGGTATAGCCTTGGGTGTAGACCACGGTTACTTCTTCGGGGGTGACTTCTCGCACTTCGCCAAAGTCAATTAAGACCAGTTGTCCCGCCGCATCGAGCATAATATTGGAGGGTTTGATATCGCGATGAAAAAAGCCCTGCTGATGGACGCGATCGAGAATCAGGGTTAATTGTTTTAACCAGGCGATCGCCAAGGTTTCTTCCGGTTTGCCAATCGGGCGATCGCCGCGTTTTTCGAGCCACTGGAGTAAATTTAATCCTTCGATGCGTTCCATGACCAAACAGTGGACGGGGGGCAAGTTTTGCTGCAGCAAACTATCAAAAAAACCATCTTCGCACACTTGTGGAAGTCCGCGATCGCGCAACTGACGCAACACTTGTGCTTCGCGACGAAAGCGGGAAATCGCCCAATCATCGGTATCGTAAAGCACTTTGAGGATTTTCGGCGAGTTGCGATCGCTGGCTTCAAAGGTTCTAGAGTATAAGACTCCGCCCAGGGAACGAGTGGCGAGTAAGCGCGTGGCCCAATAGCGACCGTTAAGCAGCAGTTGCGCGCCACAGTGACGGCAAAAAAGTCCGTTATCGGGGTTTTCGGGCACGGAACAGTGAGAGTTAATACAATATCTCATTGCGGTTTAAGTTATGGTAGTTTTGCAAACGTCTGTTTTTATTGTATTCATCCCATTGCGGCGATCGCCATAGAGATTATCGCTTATTCCCCCGGCATTTAGGGAAAACCACCGCAGTGGAAACCTTTGCGGTTCGAGGTTTGAGCGTTTTTTGCCTCGACACTTTCTACTAGATTACACTCTGTTTAACACAAGGGAAGAGTTGCTGTCAAGGGTTTGGGGCAAAGATATCAACTTTTATCAACTTTTATCAACTTTTCGCGATCGCCGCCCCAGCAAAGGCCAACTTTTCCCGCAAACATGTCAACTTTTATCAACTTTTCTATATCGTCAGTTACCCGACGAACGGGCCATACTGATATATAGTTGCAACGACAGAGGAACCGCGATGTTGCTGAAGATTCATCAACAAGCGTGCAAATGAGATTGCACACCCACTGCTGGGGGAGGCGAAGCCTCCGAAAGTGCGTTCCCAGGCGGAATCCTGGGAACGAAGGTCACGATAAACCCCGATCGCAGCGTAATTAATAACAGGAGACATCGGCGCAATGTTCGATAAAATACCCGAAAAATACATGCAGAAAGTCAAATGGCTGCTAGCAATAGGCTGGTTGCTGTTAATTGCCTCTTTATTTTACGATCCGATTTCCACCGCCTTGACGCATCCGGAAAACGCCCTCAGTCCCTTTCGAGTCAATCCCGAGAAATGCATTCCCTTTAAAAACCACTGTATTTACGATCGCCACCCTTATGAAATGGGGTCTACCATCTTTTGGGGAATGGTAGTTCCCAGCGCCGTCATGTTGCTGTTAGTCTTCGGTCACGAAGCATGGCGGCGCATTTGCCCCTTGGCATTTTTCTCGCAAATGCCGCAACGACTGGGAATCAATCTCAAAAAGCGCGTCCGTCCGGATTCATGGCTCGGTCGCTATCAATTATACCTGCAATTCGGCTTATTATTTCTCGGCTTAACCCTGCGTTTGGTGTTACTGGATTTCAATCGGTTGGCGTTAGGAAGTTTCTTGCTGCTGACGATTTTTGCAGCAATTTTTGTGGGCTATTTGTACGGCGGGCGAACCTGGTGTCATTATTTCTGTCCCATGTCGCCTGTGCAAATAGTCTACACCGGACCGCGAGGATTATTGGGAAGCGAAGCGCATCAACAACCCCGAGGAAGCATCACCCAGTCCATGTGTCGCACCCTGGAGAGAAACGGCGGAGAAAAAATGAACTGCGTGGGCTGTAAGTCGCACTGCATGGACATTGATGCGGAAGATTCCTACTGGGACGCCCTGCACAAACCGGGGCGCAAACTGATTCAATACGGCTATGTGGGATTGGTGGTGGGCTTCTTTTTGTACTACTTTTTTTATGCGGGAAATTTCGCCTATTATTTTTCCGGTCACTGGACTCATCGAGACGCAGGGTGGGAAATTTTTGACCCCTTTGGGCTGCATTTAGGAACTAGGCCGATCGCCATTCCCAACCTGGTAGCGGTTCCCCTGACCCTGGCGTTATTTTGCAGCTTGAGTTATGGGATATTTCGCTGGGGGGAAAACGCTTACAAGCGCTATCGGTATCGGATTAAAAAACCCTTAACTGACGAACAAGTTACCCATCACGTGTTTTCCGTGGCCACGTTTTTAGCGTTTAATTTGTTTTTCATTTTTGGCGGACGTCCGGCGGTGATGAAGTTGCCAGAAACGGGACAGGTATTGTTTAACTGGTTCGTGCCATTGGTGAGTACATTGTGGTTGTATCAAACCCTAACGCGCACCCAAGCGGGGTACGATCGCGAAAAACAAGCAACCAGTTTGCGTCGTCAACTGAAAAAGCGGGCGATCGCGGTATCGAAATATTTTCCCAATCGGGCGATCGAAGACCTAAGTGCGGATGAAATTTACGTGTTAGCCAAGGTATTGCCCGATCGCTTGTTGATTTACAAAGAAGTCTTGCGCGAAGCCTTAGAAGATGGTAATATAGATTATTCGCACAGTTTGGCCGTACTGCACGACCTGCGGGAAGAACTGGACCTCACGGAGGAGGAACATCAGCGGGTGTTAACCGAATTGGGGATTGAAGGAGAGTTGCCCGACCCCGATCGCCGACGCAGCGCGGAAGACCGATTGCGAATCGAGAGCTATCGCCAATCCTTAGAACACCTGTTGTTAGACTTGGTGGAACGGGGCACCCCGTTAACACAAGCGTATCAGTCCCAGCGCCAGACCATCGCGCGCTTGCAGCAGACCTATCACATTCGCGAATCGGAACATCGCCAAGTGCTAGCGGGCATGTTCAACGAAGATAGTGCGATGTTGCAAACGGCGGATGCGTTGTTAGTGCAGCTTCAGAATGTGGCACTGCAAGGGCGATCGCTGAGTCAGAGCAGTTCCGATGCGCGCGGCGGCGTTTTTGTGCTGCTGCGATCGCTGCTGCGAAACAAACAGCATCACATCGCCGCCAAACTGCTGCGGATTTTAGAAATCCTCGGCGAAGGGGAATCCGCCACCCGAATTGCCGGATCTGCAGGTGCCCTCGCCGGTCAGGCGATCGCCGATTTACTGCAATGCGACAGCTCGAAGTGGCGCGATCGCTTGAGCGACGATATCCTCACGTTGCTGCCAAACCATCCCCGCGATCGCGCCTTCGCTCCCACCATTGTTTCGCACTTAAAGAGCCGCTCGACTCCCCAAGATTCTACCACGGTGGTGCGTCGTTCTCCCACCCAACTCCCCCCGGACCTCACCGTGGCGCGACGTCCGGGAAAAACCGCCAGTGCCTCACAAGCAACAGTGGCGCGGCGTCCTGGGTTTGGCACCGGATCGGAAGATGTCACCGAGATCCGGCGTCCGGAGATGGGGGATCCGCGCGGGGATGCCACGATGGTGCGGCGTCCCACCCCGGCGCAAGTGCCGCAAGCACCCCCGATCGCGGCGATCGCCCAACTGCTGCAAGACCCAGACCCGACGATTCAGGCGGCGAGTTTGTATGCTCTGTATCAGCTCGATCCGCAACAAGGTCGCGATCGCGCCCGCGAGTGCCTCGCTTCGCACAATTCGCCGTTTCTCCAGGAAACCGCACAACACCTCTTACATCCAGCCAGCGATCGCACTGTCGCCCGGGTTCCCACCTTGATTGCGGAAAGTCCCCGAGGTTTGGACCGACCCCAAATTTTTCAGCACGCTGTAGTGAGAGTAGGACGAGGACTGGATAACGATATCGTCCTTCCCGATACCCGCGTCTCCCGCCACCATGCGGCATTTTACCTGGATGACAGCGGGGTGAGAATCAAAGATTTAGACAGCAGTAACGGAGTGCGAATCGGCGATCGCGCGGTGGGCAATCAACCGGTGGCGATCGAATCTGGGGCGATCGTGCAATTCGGCACGTTAAACGGTCCGACCCTGAAAATTTCCTGGGAAAAACGTCCCCCCTCTACTGCCCCTATTTCTACCCTCGAAAAGCTGTTATGGCTGTTTGAACATAGTTTGTTTAAATATCTGCAAGCCGATGCCTTGATTGCCCTCGCCCGCGATGCACAGGTGCGCGTTTACGACCCGCCACAGGAAATTTGCGCCGGTTCGCAACCCACCTCTACTCTGCGATTGCTGATGAGTGGTGCGGCACAGGTGCAGCAATTGCAAGGGGATATTTTTCAGCCTCTCGAAACCCTTTTACCCGGCCAAAGTTTGTCGGATAATTCCTTGACTCGCGTTATCTGTACCGCAGAACATACCCGGGTTTTGATACTGTGTTCTCATCAGGTCGCGGATTAATTTTAGTAGACTTATTGAAAGTGAAGACAATGCTCAAACTAAAAATTGTCAACCAACAACAAGGCACTTTTACCGAACGGGAATTGAAACCGGAAAAAATGTTAAATCGCGAATGCGCGATCGGCAGACATCAAAGCTGTGCCTTAGTGTTACCCAGTCCCGAAGTGAGCCGGGTTCACGGGCGAATTATCTCTACCGAAACCGGATATTATTTTACCGATTTGGGCAGTTCTGTCGGGTCGAAAATTTACAATCAAGATGCACAAATTAACGAAATATATCTCATTAAACCCGGATGTGTGATTCAAATCGACCCGTTTTTACTCTGCATCCAAGGGGTGGACAAACCCCGAGAGTCAGCAGAAAATGTGCGGAAAATAATGACGCGCTGCGTGGGAATTATTGATGAAACACAGGATGTGAAGACGTTTCGATTGCAAAGCGAATCGGCGTCAGGGTTTGTTTACCAACCGGGTCAGTTTGTAACGTTAAATTTGCAGATTGATGGCAAATCCGTGCAGCGGTCTTATTCGATTTCTTCGTCTCCCTCGCGACCGCAAATTTTAGAGATTACAGTCAAGCGAGTTCCGCCGCCTGCGGATGTACCGGATGCGCCGCCCGGTGTGGTGTCGAATTGGTTGCACGATAATTTGCAAGTGGGCGATCGCCTAACTTTAAAAATGCCGTTGGGCAAATTTACCTGTGCGGATAATTGGAATGATAAACTGTTGCTAATTTCCGCCGGAAGTGGAATTACGCCGATGATGTCCATGTCGCGATGGATTTGCGATACGGAACAAAAACGGGATATCGTGTTTTTCCATAGTACGCGCACCCCGGCGGATATTATTTTTGCCTCTGAGTTAGAATTGATGGATGCCCGTCACCGGAATTTTCATCTGGCGATTACCACCACGCGATCGCAAGCAGGTTGCAGTTGGCCCGGATTTACGGGGAGACTCAATGAAGCGATGCTGCAATTAATCGCCCCCGATTTTCGCGATCGCACAGTTTACGTTTGCGGTCCGCATCCTTTTATGTCCGGGGTGAAAACTCTGCTCGAATCCCTGGACTTTCCAATGGCCAATTATTACGAAGAAAGTTTTGGATCGCCGCCGAAACGACCCCAACCTCAATCCCCACCGCCCCAAGCGAATTCCCCGGTGAAATCCCCCGAAAAAGGAAAGGGAATTTGGGGTTTATTTTCCAGCAGCAAAACCCCGGGTTCGGAACAAGCATCTGCCACTGAGGGGACGGCAAATTTTGCCTCAAAACCGGAAATTAATTTACCGCCATCCCAGTCGAATTCGATTTATTTTGCCGAGTCGAAACAGGAGATTTCTTGTAATGGCAAACAATCGATTTTAGAAGTTGCTGAAAATGCAGGAGTGGAGATGCAAAGCGCTTGTCGCAGTGGAGTTTGTGGGTGTTGCAAGGTGCGAAAACTGGAAGGGAAGGTGCGTTATGAGGGGTATCCGGAGGGGTTGGAAGAAGACGATCGCGATCGCGGTTACATTTTAAGTTGTATCGCCTTCCCAGAAGGACCAGTGGCGATCGAGGCGTAACCCGGGGGCGATCGCGCGCGCCACCCCCTTTGGCGCGATCGTGTTAAAACGGGAGAGACGCAGCGGTGTGCGTCTCTCCCGTTTTTATATCTGATAAGCAACTGACAATTTCCTCGCCAAAAATTGCGGTCGAGGGGAGGTTGGCAAAGGCGATCCCCCAGTTGCTAACCTGGAACAAACCGGGAGTTTCAAGATTTCCGGATAAAGAAATTCCCGAAAAGGCGGTACAAATGGTACAGATAGAGGGAAACTGGATAAGTTGAGCATTCAGACGAAATCGAAACCGGAATGAAAAGGGTGGCACTACTGATTGGCGTCAGTGACTATGAAGGGGTAGAGGGGGCATCCCTACCCCCATTACCCACGGCAAAACGGGATGTAGAAGCGATCGCGAAAGTGTTGCAGCAACCGGATAAGGGGGGATTTGACGAAGCGCAGGTGCAAACCCTCCTCGATCCGGATCTGCAGAGCATCCGGTTTGGCATCGAGACCCTGTTGCGCGATCGCGCCACGGAAGATTTGGTGCTGCTGTACTATTCCGGGCATGCGATCTCCGACGAAAACGGATCCTTGTACTTCGCCACCCGCAACACCGATTTGGCGAATCTCAGCGCCACAGCGGTAGCGGCGGACTTTTTGCAGGCACTCATGTACACCAGCGTCGCCCAGCAACAGGTGATTATTCTCGACTGCTACTTTAGCGGCGGAATTGGTTTGGTGGATATCAAGCAGCAATTGGGCGGATATGGAAAAGCAGTTTTAACCGGTTCGACCTTTTTTCAATCCCGCGACAGTCTTCACCCTCCCATCGCCCATCCGAATCCCGAAAAAAACTGCTTCGAGTATTCTGCCAAACAGAAAAGCACCGGATTGTCCACCTACACCCATTACTTTATCGAAGGAATGGAAACTGGTGCAGCAGACAGCAATAAAGATGGAATTGTCACCTTATTTGAATTGCACGAATATGCCAGCAGCAAAGTGCAAATGAGCGCCCCGGCACTGCAACCGGCGATTTACGCCCTGCCCGAAATCGGAAACATCCAAATTGCCAAAACCCCCACCGAGACGCCGCAACAGTTATATCGCCAAGCGGTGGAAAATTTTGTGCAGCGCAATAACGGGATGATTTCGTTATTGAATTTGAGAGCCTTAGATTTGCGAAGAGATAGTCTGGAATTGCATCAAACCGAGGCGGTAGACATTCAAGATGAGGTCTTAAAACCCTATCGCGAATACAAAGCGAAGTTTCAATTTTATAAAGAAGTGGTGCAAGCGGTCAAGCAGCTAGAAGACTTGCCCCCAAGTGCGGAAACCCAAAAAAGCTTGCAACATTTGCATCAGGATATTTTGGGACTGACGGATGTAGACGTCGCACCGATTGAAGCGCCGCTTTATCCTGACTCATCGCAAAGGCTGTATCAAATCCTGACCCTTGCCGCCGTACTCCTGACTGTCGGATTGATTGGGGGGATTTATGCGACTTTTAAATATATGATATCTCCGGCTCCCTTTTCCGAAACCGTGGAGCCGTCACAACCGACTTCCAAACCGACGCCGACGCCAGTGACCAAACCCGCGCCCCAACCAAGTCCCGCGCCCCAACCGCCTCCGGTACCTTCGCCGCCGCCAGCGGTGAAATTCCGCCTACCTCGCTCGGAACCGATAACTCTCACCGGTCATACCGAACCGGTGCAGGGGTTAGCCATCGACCCGCGATCGCGCTGGTTGATTAGTGGCAGTTGGGACAATACGATTAAAATCTGGGATTTGGAAACCGGCACCGAACGGCAAAATATCACAGAGCATACTAACTTAGTGCGAGAAATTGTCCTCGCGCCGAGTGGGGACAGATTTGCCAGTGCCAGTCAGAACGGCACGGTTAAGATCTGGAGACTCGATCCGGAGGCAGAAAATGCGATCGCCACCTTAGAGATGACCCTCAGCGGTCACAGCGGGCCGGTGTACGCGATCGCCTTCGGGCCGAGGGGAGAAACCCTAATCGGCGGCGGTGCAGACAACACCATCAAAATTTGGAGTCTCGAAACCGGGGCGGTTCTCTACAACCTCACGGATCATCGCGGCCCGGTGAGGGCACTGGCCCTCGGACCCGATGGCGAAACCCTCGTCAGCGGCGCGGGGGATAATACGATTAAAGTTTGGAACCCGAACACCGGGGAATTGCAAAAAACCCTCACCGGACATGAAGATTTAGTCAGAGCATTGGCGATCGCGCCGAATGGAAACACCCTCGTCAGCGCCAGTTGGGACGAAACCATTAAAATTTGGAACCTAAACACCGGGGAATTGCAAAAAACCCTCACCGGTCATACGGACAAACTGACCACTCTCGCCATTAGTCCGTTAGGGAATATTCTCGTCAGCGGGAGCGATGACAATACAATTAAAATTTGGAACCTGAAAACCGGCAAAGAGCTGCAAACCCTCACCGATCATGTGAGCGATGTGTTTTCCGTGGTTATTAGTCTCGATGGCAAAACCCTCGCCAGTGCCAGTTGGGATAAAACCATTAAAGTTTGGCGCTGAAAAGGCGCACAGATGAGAAAAAAGGCCATGCGCCAGGGGCATCCCTCGCGATCGCCCCAGTTTCCGATACAATGAAAACCGCAACATACACCCAGATGAGGAGACTACTGGCATTGCCTACACTCGGCGTCAATATCGACCATATTGCCACCATTCGACAGGCGCGGCGAACCGTAGAACCGGATCCCGTGGCGGCGGCGGTGTTTGCAGAATTGGGGGGTGCAGATGGCATCACGGTGCATCTGCGCGAAGATCGCAGGCACATTCAGGACCGCGACTTGCGCCTTTTGCGACAAACGGTCCGCACCCATTTAAACTTGGAAATGGCGGCCACCGATGAAATGGTGCAAATTGCCCTGGATGTCAAACCGGATTACGTGACCTTGGTCCCCGAACGGCGGGAAGAAGTGACCACCGAAGGCGGTTTAGATGTGGCCAGTCAGAGCGATCGCATGAAAACCGTGGTGGATACCTTGCAATCGGCAGATATCCCGGTGAGTTTATTTATCGATCCGGACAATGCACAAATCGAGGCATCTGTCAAGACCCAGGCGAAATTTATCGAACTGCATACCGGGCGCTATGCAGAAGCGAAAACCGAAGCCGATCGCGAACGCGAATTGGCGGTACTCGCCAAAAGCTGTACCGATGCGATCGCCGCCCGGTTGCGCGTCAATGCCGGTCACGGTTTGACCTACTGGAATGTCTATCCCGTAGCGAGCATTGTGGGAATGGAAGAACTCAACATCGGTCACACGATTATCGCCCGCGCCGCACTCGTGGGTTTAGAGCGCGCGGTACGCGAAATGAAACTCGCCATCCGTGGGGAATGATGAGAACACCGCCAACCCAAGCCGGTTTATGGTTACTGGTGGGTTTGGTGGTGGGTACCGCGATCGGGTTCGGAGTGGGGAATTGGCGCAGCGCCCTCCACTCCCCAGAGGATCCCCCGCCACCAGCAGCCACCGTTACCCCAGAGCCTCACCAAGGTGAGGTACCCTCGGGCGATCGCGGGAAATTGTCCTTATTTATTTTAGCCGGACAGTCCAATATGTCCGGGCGCGGCAAAATGCCTCCCTCGGGAACCCCCACCCATCCGCGCATTTTTCTGTTTGGTAACGATTATCGCTGGCATCTGGCAAGCGAACCCACAGATGATGCCACGAATCAAGTGGATTTAGTCTCGGAAGATAAAGCCGCCGGATTTAGTCCGGGGATGGCTTTTGCACGCGGGTTGTTAGAGCGCGGTTTTGAGCCGCCCATTGGGTTGATTCCCTGCGCGAAAGCGGGAACCGCGATCGCCGAATGGCAGCGATCGATGAGCGATCGCACCCTTTACGGATCCTGTCTCAAGCGGGTGCGCGCCGCCTCCACAATGGGAAAGATTGCCGGTCTGTTGTTTTTTCAAGGAGAAGCCGACGGAACGGATCCGCAAGCCGATTCGCAAGTCGAGCGCTCTCCCTACACCTGGGATCGGAAATTTACCGCCTTTGTTACCGATTTTCGCAACGACTTGGGGCTGCCCGATCTGCCGGTGGTTTTTGCCGAAATTGCTCCACACCCTAGCGGAGAACCCAACCCTTTCCGGCAGATGGTGAAAGCCCAGCAGCGCGGTTTAGAATTGCCCAATGGGGGGATGATAACCACCGATGGGCTAGAACAAAAACCCGACGATCATTTCACCACTGAAAGCTATCGAATCATCGGCGATCGCTTCGCCGAAGCCTTTTGGAAGCTGCAGCAACCCTCAAAAACCGACCGGGAAAAATGAGAAAAATTTGCAAAAAAAATCTACAGTTTTAATTTGAATCATCCAGGGTTTCCAGAATGTTGTACGATACTCGATCGGGACTTTTACGCTGAAAAAAAACACGATGACAACTTATCACTACCTTCTTGCGAGTCAAAAATTCTTGTTAGAGGAAGAACCCTTTGAGGAAGTGTTGCGCGAGCGCACCCGCTACTACCAGGAAAAGGAAAAAGAGATTGATTTTTGGTTGGTGAAACAACCGGCCTTTTTGGAAGCCCCGCAGATGGCTGAGGTGAAAGCCAAATGCCCTCAACCTGCCGTGGCGGTGATTTCCACCGATCCGCAATTTATTACCTGGTTAAAATTGCGATTGGAATACGTGCTGACCGGGCAGTTTGAGGCTCCGAGCGAATCCATTCGAGATCCCTTGGCATCTGTGGCACAGTAAGGAAAGGCTACGGCATTGTGCCGACAAGTCATTGATATCCACCACCCAGAACAGCCATGCGTCACAACTTCCCCCTTCCGAGGCTCGCGCGTCATTTTCTCCGTTCTGCTTTGCTCAGCGCGATCGCTTTGACATTTGTGCAGGTTTGTGCTAAAGCTCAATCCACTTATCCGCCGTGCGAACCGCCCCTCGCCGACGAGTATCTGGTTTTAGTGGAGACGGAAACCCCCGCACAGATAGAGGAAGTGCGGGATTTGCTGCGCGGAAGCATCAACGCCACGGTATGTAATTATTTAGACGAAACCGTCACCCGGATTGGCGGTTTCGATGGTTTCGCGGTGGCGAACGAATGGGCGCAATATCTAAGTGGGAATTTGGGGATAGCCGCATTTGTGGCGCGTCCCCCCGGTGCAAATCCGGCAGAGGTTGTGTCCCCCTCGCCAAATCCCAATTCCCCGTCCTACAATCCGGAACCATTGGGAAGCGGCTATGCGGTGTTGGTGGATTTTTTCAATAATCCCCAAGTGGCTACACAGTTGCGGGAATTTTTGGACAAAGAGATTGACTTAGTGTCTTATGGGCAGCGCCCGTATTTGTTAGCCGAGTACACGCAGAACCAAGGAAAGGCGAATCGAGTATTGCAGACCCTCAGCGATCGCGGATTTTGGGTTACGGTGGTGGATAGCCGCAACGTGATTTTGCTCGACACTGCCGTGCGCGGACAATAAAATGGAAAGGGAAATTGGAAAAGGGATTTTGGGTGAAGTTTTCAAGCACAACCGCCACCCTTTATCCTTTATCCACTCCCTTCAATCGGTTCTGGTTCCCCCCCCCTCAATTCGATCGACCCTTCCCGGGAAATTCAATAACTCTGACCGGCCATCCATGCGATCGCGATGCCTAAAAGCGCGCCGACGATCACTTGAAACGGGGTATGTCCGAGCAGTTCCTTGAGACGATTTTCGTTAAATTCGTGGTCTTCTTGAAAAATCTCATCCACGATTTGGTTGAGAATGCGCGCTTGTTTCCCCGCCGCTTGGCGCACCCCCGCCGCATCGTACATCACGATAATGGCAAAAATCGTCGCTAAAGCGAACTCGGTACTGTTCCAGCCCACCGTTTGACCGATGCCGGTTGCCAAAGCTGTTACTAGGGCAGAGTGGGCGCTTGGCATCCCCCCGGTTTCCACCAGTACGCGGAAATTGAACTTGCGATTGCGCGCCAGTTCGATAATTAACTTAGTGGTTTGAGCCAGCAAACAGGCGAGGGTAGCAACCAGCAGCACGCGGTTGTCGATGATAGTGCCGATCTCGTGCATGGTGTGAAGCACCTTTAATTACTGCGGGTGGTGATGAAATCCGCGATCGCGATTAAAGGAATCGCGGGTGTGCCAAATTCAGCCAGTTCGGCTTTCGCGTCTCGAACTAACTGTTGCGCTTGGTGGTAGGATTCTTCGAGTCCCCAGATACTCGGATAAGTGGCTTTTTGGGCTTGCAAATCTTTGCCGGCGGTTTTGCCCAACTCTTCCTGAGTTTTTGTAATATCGAGGATGTCATCGATAATCTGAAACGCCAAGCCGATATTTTGCGCGTAGCGAGACAGATGCTGCAATTGAGCCTCTGTCGCCCCGCCCAACATTGCCCCACAGACCACACAAGCTTCTAACAATGCCCCGGTTTTGTGGGTGTGAATGAAATGCAGGGTTTCCTCAGAAATATCCGACCGGCCTTCAGATTGCAGGTCAACAACTTGACCGCCCACCACTCCTTCGGCACCAAAGGCACGGGCTAAGCGGGCGATCGCGGCTAATACGCGCGGGGCGGGCACGTTTTCGGTGTAGGTGGCGATCGCTTCAAAGGCATAGACCAACAGGCCATCGCCGGCGAGAATGGCGATGTCTTCACCATACACCTTATGATTGGTCAGCTTACCGCGACGGTAGTCGTCATTATCCATCGCCGGCAGGTCATCGTGAATTAACGACATGGTGTGAACCATCTCCAGGGCGCAGGCGGTGGGCATCGCCATCTCCACCGTCCCCCCGATCAGTTCGCAACTCGCCAGACATAGAATCGGTCGCAAGCGCTTGCCCCCGGCGAGGAGGGAGTAGCGCATCGCTTCATAGATTGTCTCTGGCGCTTTTACCGGCAGATAATCATCCAGTGCGGTTTCTACCAGGGCTTTTCGTTGTGCTAAATAGGCTTTGAGGTCAAATTCCGATTCCTTTTGCGGGAAATCCGTCTGATTGGTCAAGACCATCCCTTCCTCCCTTGTACTTGCGATCTCACCTGCTGCTCGTCGGTGGGCGATCGGCGCGTCTCCTTGGCCTGTTGGTCGCCGCAGGGGTCTGCCCCGATCGCCCACCCTTGGTAAACAAAGCTCGGAATTCTCAGTATGCCAGCTTTTGGCAAGATTCTGAGCCGAGATTCAATTCTCCCCCTATTCTACGGGTCAGCGGTCGTTTGCCGATCCCGATTTTTTCGGGGGTGACTCACGGCGGCGGGGTTGCGTTTCCGCCATTGAGTTCATTCCCCGAGTCTCGGGTCATCCTTCCAATCCGAGGCGATCGCTGTAACTATCCACCGTATTTTGCAGCAGCATGGTCACTGTCATCGGTCCCACGCCACCGGGGACGGGGGTGATATATCGCGCCACTTCTTTCACTGCATCGAAGTCCACATCCCCGGTAAGGGAGGACTTGCCGAAGTAGTCCGTCACCCGGTTGATGCCCACATCCATGATGACGGCCCCGGGTTTGACCATTTCGGCGGTAATCAGTTCTGGGCGTCCCACCGCAACTACCAGGATGTCGGCACTGCGAGTAATGGCGCTTAAGTCGGGCGATCGCGAATGGGCCATCGTCACGGTGGCATCTGCCTCGAGCAGCATCAAGGCGATCGGTTTGCCGACTAAAATGCTGCGCCCGACGACGACGGCTGTTTTGCCTTTCACCTCGATGTCGTAGTCTTGCAGCAAGCGCATCACCCCGAGGGGGGTGCAACTGCGTAAACTCGGTTCGCCACGTACTAATCGTCCGAGGTTCACCGGGTGCAGTCCATCTACGTCTTTATCGGGATGGATGCGATTGATGGCGGCAACCGGGTCGATATGGGGGGGTAGGGGTAGCTGAACCAAAATCCCATCTACGCGATCGTCTTGGTTGAGGTCGTCAATCGCCTGTAGCAGCTCTTCTTCCCGGGTTTCGGTGGGAAAATGCCGCCCGTAGGAGTCGATTCCCACTCTGGCACAGGCTCGCTCTTTGCCTCGGACGTATGATGCGGAGGCGGGGTTGTCCCCTACCATCAGCACCGCAAGTCCGGGGGGACGAGTGGCTTTGGTTTGCAAACCCTCTACCCGCGATCGCAGTTGGCTTTGGGTTTTTTTGGCGACGGCTTTCCCGTCTAAAATTAAGGCAGTGTTATCTTCGATGGAGTCGGACATAGCAAAAGGGCGTTGAGTCTTTGGCAAGGTGTACTCTAATGGCACTCACCTTGCATCGCCTTATTAGTTTCTCATAACAAGTTGCTTTTCTTCTCCGAACCGGCTCGTCTTTACAATTCCCCCTATTTTCACTTAAGTTTTTCACATAAATCCCCCTCTCCTCCACCTCGTTCCCAGGCTCAGCCTGGGAACGCCCACCCGAGCCAGAGCCTCGTTGCCCTTGACCCTAACTCACTTAAAAAAGTAAGTAGGGTGGGCATTGCCCACCACCAATCACATAGGTGATAAGCAGCCGCGCGAAAAAGCGCGATCGTCACCGAAACCCAGGGGCGAATCTTATAATCCCCAAATTTTTACCGAGAATCGGCGTAAAGCCCCCGGATTTATCCGTGGGGATATAAGCCGAGCGACTGACCCCCGGTCCCC
>NZ_JAYFEQ010000789.1:0-3749 GCF_055795085.1 Phormidium sp. CCY1219
ACAAAAAGCTTCACCAACCCTTCCATTGCGCCAAAAAATGCGATCGCGCAATTCCCCACCGCAAAGCCCTAATCTCCCTAATCTACCTAATCTGGGATCGGAAAATTGTTGCCGCCAGGGGTTGACAAAGCAATCCCCATCGGGTATGATGAAGCCGTAGTGCGAGGCAGGGCTTATGTGCAATGCTTAGCTTGCTTTTTACGGTGATTGCCCCGGCAAATGCGACCCGCCACAAACCCCCTGCATGTTCATTAGCCCCCGTAGTCGGTCTTTGTCCGTATAGACCCACCTTTCTAGGGTGTGGACATTTTCTACTCAGTAACGCGCGCTTTGAGCAAGCGATCGAGGAATTGCAAAATAACAATTGCCACCCCCACAGTTGCGATTAATCCCAACCACAATCCATCGGCGAAAGGACGGGGTAAATCTAACGCCCAACCGCCAAGAAAAGGGCCGATAAAATAGCCCACCGCCCAACATTGGGAATTAATCGATAAGTAAACCCCGCGCAGGGATTCGGGGGCAATTTCGGCGACTAAAGAAGAAGCAAACGGCGTGTAAGAGACGATCGCGATCGCCAAAATTCCCAATCCGAGAATCGCCGCAAACAGTTGGGAGGTATTGAGCAACCCCGTCATCGCGATCGCCCCAAATCCAATCACCCAAAATACAGCAGAAACCGTCAGCGCTTGGGCGTGACGAAAGCGGGTGAGAATTCTCGCCACCGGCAATTGAAAGACGATAGAAAGGGCAACATGCCAGGTAAAAAGTCCGCTAATGGTTTCCGGCGCAAATCCCCTATTGCTCTCGCCAACCGAGACAAAATCGGTGAAATAAAGGGGAATCGTGCTTTGAACTTGAGCAATGTAAGTGGTGAACAGGATATTGACACTAGCATACACCAGCAAAGCGCGATCGCGCAATGCCCTTGTCCAGCCGGTTAATGCGGGTGTCGGATGGACATTATGGCGCGTTGGTTCTGCGATCGCCATCCAAATAATTGCCGAAAACACCACAAAAGAACTCGAATCAATGATAAACAACAACCGATAATTTGCAGTTGCAGCAATTAAAATACCCCCAAATACAATGCCTAATTGCAATCCCAAACTATCCGCCAAACGAGTCACCGCATAAGCTTCGTGGCGTTGTTTTCCCGTAGTTAAATCCGCCACAATCGATTCCGTTGCGGGCCAATACAACCCCACGCCAAATCCCATCAGCAAATTGCCAATAACCAACGTGGTAAAATCATTCGCTGAAGCTAACACCAGCGAAGCGATCGCCGACACCACCGTAGCCGATAATAACGTTTTTTTGCGCCCCCAGTGAGGCGAATCCACCAAACTACCACTCAATAGGCGACCAAACACCCCAGAAACCGATCCACTACCTAATGCTAAACCTACCTCAGTTTTGCTTAACCCCACTTCCTTAGAAAAGAATATCGGGGCATAAAATAAGGTAAATCCGGTGCCAATTCCAGACAGCAATCGACCGAAAATTAAAATCCAAATTTGTGTCGTTAGGTCGGGCAACCAAGACAGGAAACCCTCAGTTATTTTTTTCATAGGGAAGGTTAATTGATTGCAGTTTCCATTTCTTCCTTAATCGTAAAATCCGCATAGCCTTGCCATCATCGAACCTTGGGCATAATTTAATTTCAACCGACACTTTATTTACAGTAAAATCTGTTTTCATAGGAATTTTAACATATAAAAATGCGACCGAGATTTAACCCGATCGCGCAATTAAATGAGTTAAAATAGCGAGTAGTTAATGATTACATTTCTCTCGTCGTTCGTCCAGCCATTGCTGTAAAATTAAAGCCGCAGCTTTGCGGTCGATCGAGCCTTTATTGCGCGAAGGAGAAATATTTTCGGCCAGCATCATTTGTTCCGCTTGATAGGAGGTCAGACGCTCGTCAATGTATTCTAAAGGAAGATTTAGAGCCTGGGCTAAGCGCTTGGCAAACTTTTGTACTTTGCGCGCTTGCGAACCTAACGTGCCATTCATGGAATAGGGTAATCCCGCCACCAGCACATCCACCTTCCGTTCCGCCACGATCGCCTGTAATTGTTCCACCACCTGCTGAAACGATTGGCTTTCAATCGTCGTCAGACCCGTAGCAATTAATCCAGTGCGATCGCAACCCGCCACGCCAATGCGTTTGCGACCGATATCCAAACCGAGAGCTGATATTTTAGTGACCATTCATTCCGAAAAATTGAAACTAAATCGAGCACAGGGTGGGGGAATCATTCTTCAATCGGTCCTTAGCCGTTCCAGTGCGTCGGTACAGTATTCAATAAACAGAACAACCCTCCCGAGTTTCTAGAACCAATAGGTTGCTGTAGAGACGCGATTAATCGCATCTCTACCATTGAGCTTGTGCAACCCAATTTCTAACCGCTAAGAACCGATCGCCTAGCTCAGGGTATCATCATCTTGAGAGAAATCAAAGCGATCGGCATTCGGGAGTTGACCGAACTCCTCAATCGACTTTTGAACCGAGTCGGGCTTACCGTTGCTTTGCCCGGAACGCTGAGACTTTTGCAGCCAACTAATGCGACTCGGAATCGGTTTGCGAGCACCTTGCAACCCCTGGATTACCTCAGACAATTGCAATTCCAAAGCCGCCGGTTTCGCCTCGCGCAACTTATGCCAAACCGACCGAGACATCAGCAACGTATGGTAAACCGGGTCAGCGCCGATTTGTTCTAAATATTCTTCTCGTTCCGGCTGATAATCAGCAGAAGCCAATTGCAAGCACTGAGGCGGGAAATCCTGAGCGATGCGCGCCATTTGGGAGAGCAATTCAGGATAAAGCCAAGTGTAAGCCGGATGAACCGTTAATTCAGCCACATGGGGTTGAGAACCATCGCGGCACAGACGCATTTTAAAATAGCCGATCGCCGCTTTGCGCTGGGGTTCAAACACATAACCGCTCACCTCTTCAATGTTATTTAGCCATTGGCGAACCCCTTGGAACACCGCACCCGGGAGACTGGTTTGGAAATCATGGATGTGGCGATCGAACACTTGACGAACCAACGGAGGCATCGCAGCGGTATCCAACTGGCACAACAATTGTGCGTCCGCATTGCTCACCGGCATCAGATTCGGCAGATCCGGTTCGCGCTGAGCCAAAGCCTCCAGTAAATCCGGCGCGATCGCCCAATAGGTCATTTGCGCTAGCGGCTGAAACCCATTATGCCGATAAAGCGCCAGCTCGTCTTTTTCATTCACCTCTACTTCGAGCAACCACATCCGCGCTTCCCAGATAGCCTCCAAGCAATGGCGGATGAGCTGAGAACCGGTGCCAAGCATTCCCGCGCCGGGATCGACAAACAAGCGATCGACCCGCCAAGTGCTGCGGGTGCGGTTAAACGGCGAAATCTGAATCAAGCCGCGAATATTTTCCTGCGGATCGTGAGCCACATGGACGTACAGAAGGTACTGTAGCGGATTGGGAAACCAACTCAGACACTTCAGAGGCCAATACCAGCGACGGATGAGGGATAAATGTCTGTGGATATCCAGCGCGCCACTTTCGATCGAACTGCTGGGGTTTTCCACTTCAATCGCGCGATCGACAAGCGCATCAACCGCTTCGAAATCTCGCGATTGCAACGGGCGAATGGCCAAATTTTGAGTTTGGGGCAGGTGTGAAGTCATCAGAAATTAGGGTTGGTAAGGGGGAGAACGGAAACCCTCGTCATTTATGCGTAGGGAGGAGTTCTCCCCCC
>NZ_JAYFEQ010000790.1:0-357 GCF_055795085.1 Phormidium sp. CCY1219
CGTTCCGAATGTCGATTGTTTGTGCCTTTAGGACGCCACTATACGCCGGGTTTCTTTTGAGTGTGTGGAAGGTCGAAGAGAAACTCGCCTTCCCTTTATCCTTCACCTTTTGGTTCCAGCGTATCAGTCTAATTTTCGCTGGTTAAGTGTATCGACGCTTTGGACGTGGCTTCGTTTTCTATCCGTGGACACTTGCTCGATGGAGTACCTGTTTAGACCCAGGCTTAACCACCTTTCCTCCCCGCTTCACGGATTGATGACCAGTCGCTACCGTGGGGGCGGTGCTTTCACATGACACACTTCATGGGGTGGGCTTTCACCACCATCGACATTCAGTTGTCAAGGTTCTTCCCAGTT
>NZ_JAYFEQ010000791.1:0-38440 GCF_055795085.1 Phormidium sp. CCY1219
CAACCCACTGCACCAGTTTCCGAAACCCCAGTCACAAATAACCCGCCAGTGTCGGAAACTCCCGAACAACCCACTGCGCCAGTGTCGGAAACTCCCGAACAACCCACTGCGCCAGTTTCCGAAACTCCCGAACAACCCACTGCGCCAGTTTCCGAAACCCCAGCGCCACCGACTGCGCCGGTGTCGGAAACCCCGGAACAACCCAGCAATCCGCCGGTGTCGGAAACCCCGGAACAACCCAGCAATCCGCCAGTGTCGGAAACCCCGGAAGAACCCAGCAACCCGCCAGTGTCGGAAACCCCGGAACAACCCAGCAATCCGCCGGTGTCGGAAACCCCGGAACAACCCAGCAATCCGCCGGTGTCGGAAACCCCGGAACAACCCACTGCGCCCGAGGAACCCACTCCCTCACCGGAACCCGATCCCCCGGTGAATCTCACAGGTGGTTCGAGTACGGATATGCTCACTGGTGGTAGTGGCGATGACACCCTTGCTGGCAATTCCGGCGATGACGAACTCGCCGGCGGCGCGGGTGAGGATAATATCGCGGGTGACACCGGGAACGATACCCTGTTTGGTGGTGCAGGTGATGATACCCTGCTTGGCGGCAACAATCGCGATCGCCTTTACGGAGATGAAGGCAACGACATTCTCGACGGCGGTGCAAACAACGACACCCTCACCGGTGGCGCAGGTAACGACACTCTCACTGGCGGACAAGGGAAAGATATCTTTACCCTGGCATCGGGCATGGGAGTAGACCTCATCGCCGACTTTACCGCCACTGGCGGCAACCGAGATGCGATCGCCCTTGGTGCTGACCTAACCTTCAACCAACTCTATCTCACTCAAGACGGCAACAACACTCTCATCCGCATCGCCGCCACCGACGAACTGCTAGGCGTACTCATCGGCGTCAGCGCCAACAGCCTCAGCAGTTCGCACTTCACCATCTAACCCTCGTAGGGACACGGCACTGCCGTGTCCTCTCCCAATTTTATGTTTTATATAATATTTTGCCACAGCAGGCAGATCGCCGTAGGGTGTGTGACGCCCCGCCCCCAATCCCTGGGAATTCCCCCCAATCCACTCCGGGGCGTCACGCACCGACCTTATATCGGGCTTGTTGTTGTGCGATATTCTGCCTACAGGAGGCAGAGCCTCCCCCGGGCCGTTCCCAGGCTGAGCCTGGGAACGAGGGGGGGTGTGAGATGATGGAGGTCGCGCTTATTCCTCACAAATGTTGGACTAATTGCTTCTGATACTCGCGATCGCTCATAATTTCTCGGGTACTTTCCACCCGATCCAGGAACACAATCCCTTCCAGATGGTCGTATTCGTGCTGAAAAATCCGCGCCACAAAATCCGAAAACTCTTGCTGGTGCAGCTTGCCGTATCGGTCTGTATATTCAACCTCGATCGCCCGATTGCGGGGCACCAAACCGCGCAGTCCCGGTACGCTCAAACAACCTTCCCAATCTTTCACCATCTCGTCAGAGCGATCGATAATATGCGGATTAATTATCGCCGTGGGTTCCATTGTTGGCGCGTGGGGATAGCGCAGGGTGGGACGGGAGGCGAGGATAAACATGCGATGAGATTCCGCAAGCTGGGGGGCGGCAATTCCCACGCCATTTGCCGGGGCAACAGTGGCCAACATCTCGTCAATTAACTGTTGAATCCGCTGGTCATGGACCTTGGTCACGGGTTGGGCGATCGCCCGCAAAATCGGATTCCCTAATTCTGCAATCTCTCGGATCTTACTCATAATAAACTCGAATTATCATATACGCCCTTGCATTATACCACATCCCCCCGAAGGGCGGGGGGTGCGCTGACTCCGTTACTTCGGTGCCACCGGTAAATCCCCCGGTTGCACGGTAATGTTCCGAGTTTGACCGTTGCGGTTAATTTGCACCTCCAAGGTCGCCCCCACTTGGGACCCTTGGACGATTTCCTGCACGGTTTCCGAGTCGCGAATCGGCTGATTTTCCATCCGCTGAATCACGTCCCCGGCGCGCAATCCGGCGCGATCGGCAGGGGAGTCGGGCACGACGCGCACGATTAACACTCCTTCATCCACGGATAACGTCACCGGACTATTCGGGTCGGTATTCAGTTCTTGTTGCAATGCCGGCGTCAGGGTGAGCATTTCGATGCCCAAAAACGGATGCTGCACTTTCCCGGTGGTCAGCAGTTGTTCGGCGATCGCCTGGGCGGTTTCAATCGGAATCGCAAACCCCAACCCTTGTGCCCCACTGATAATCGCCGTATTCATGCCAATCACTTCCCCTTTGGCATTCAGTAGCGGGCCGCCGGAGTTCCCGGGATTGATCGCCGCATCGGTTTGAATGAACCCGACTCGCTTATCCGGAACCCCTACATCGCTGCTCGATCGCCCGGTGGCGCTGATAATCCCCGCCGTGACGCTATTATCCAACCCCAACGGATTCCCGATCGCGATCGCCCATTCTCCCGGGTGTAAATCCTCAGAATCCCCCATCTCCACCTTGGGCAAATTTGTGGCCTCAATCTTCACCACCGCCACATCGGTCACCGGGTCATCCCCCAACACTTCTCCCTCTAATTGGCGACCATCTTTCAGCACTACCGTGACGCGATCGGCACCATTCACCACATGAGCATTGGTGAGAATCTGACCGTCTTCACTGATAATAAACCCCGAACCGGTACCCCGTTCTACCCGTTCCTGCTGCGGAATCGACCCAAAAAATCGCCGAAAAAACGGATCGTCAAATGGCGCGGGCAAGTCTCGGGTGACGGTCCGCGCCGAATCGATTCGCACCACCGCCGGCCCGACTTTCTCTACCGCCGCCACGATAAAATTAGAATCCACCGGCAAGGGCAAACTCCCCACCGCCGTCTCCCCGGGCACTTGAGCCTCACCGGATTCCGGCGGCACGGAAAAGCGCGGTACCGCCGACTCCAACGACGATTCAGACTGGTATTGCAACCAGCGATCGCCGGCAAATGCCGCACCGGCTCCCAATAACACCAGTACCAGGTAAAGCAGAGGCTGCTTCCAGGAAAATTTGCCCCCCGCGTTAGCTTTGTCCGAACGTTTCATAACAACCCTACCCAACTCGTTTGTCAAAAAACCACAACTATGCTTTATATCGAGATGTCAATAATCCCGTCTGTAATGCCTTTCATTATAAAGGAGGAGATTCCGAGAATTGAGAATGAACAATTAACAACCGGACTTCCCCAGCTTACCCTACGGCTTCTTACCAGGCTTATAACGCTTTAACCCGTTAACAACTCGCAATTTTCTGCCAATTCTCAATTCCCCCACCCTCCTGCGGGGTGTGCCGTTGTTTGCTAAAGTCAAATAGCCAAAAGGAATAGCGATCGCGAGGTCAGGCGTGGAACTTCCGCTAGAAAGTCTCTGGAATCAGGTACTCGAACGGCTACAGCGACAACTGAGCCGTCCCACCTTTGAAACCTGGATCGAAACCGCCACGGCCCAGCAGTTCGAAAATAACTGCTTGGTCATCAGCACCCCCAACCCCTTCGCCCGCAATTGGTTGCAGAAATACTACCTGAAAACCATTGCTGACGTAGTACACGAGGTACTCGGCTATCCCGTGCAGATTTACATCACCACCGCCGCCGATGCCACCCAAGGCGCGGGGGGCGAATACATCTGGCCCTCGCCGATCGGCAATCCTCGACCCGAGACCGGATCCAGCCATCCCCCGCGCCCTACGGAACTCAATCTCAAATATGTCTTTTCCCGGTTTGTCGTCGGCGCGAATAACCGCATGGCTCATGCTGCATCCTTAGCAGTAGCAGAGTCTCCCGGGCGAGAATTCAATCCCTTATTTTTATGTGGCGGCGTCGGGTTGGGCAAAACCCATTTAATGCAGGCGATCGGGCATTATCGCTTAGACATTTGCCCCAACTCTAAAATTTTTTACGTCTCCACCGAACAATTTACCAACGATTTAATCGCCGCCATTCGCAAAGATAGTATGCAAAACTTTCGCGAACACTATCGCGCCGCCGATGTATTGCTAGTAGATGATATCCAATTTATCGAAGGCAAAGAATACACCCAGGAAGAATTTTTTTACACCTTCAACACCTTGCACGAAGCTGGCAAGCAAGTGGTGCTGGCGGCAGACCGTCCGCCAAATCAAATTCCCCGCTTGCAAGAGCGACTATGTTCGCGATTTTCGATGGGATTGATTGCAGATATTCAGCCTCCGGATTTAGAAACCCGCATGGCAATTTTGCAGAAAAAAGCAGAATACGAAAACGTGCGCTTGCCCCGCACCATCATCGAATATATTGCCTCTCATTTTACTTCTAATATTCGCGAATTAGAAGGGGCATTAATTCGGGTAGTTGCCTATATGTCCATTTCCGGCTTACCGATGACGGTGGAGAATATCGCGCCGATTTTGAACCCGCAAACCGAGAGTATAAAGGCGACGCCGGAATCGGTAATGATGGCGGTGGTGGAAATGTTCGGGGTGGCGATGGAGGATTTAAAGGGGAATTCGCGCCGCCGCGAAATCAGTCAAGCGCGGCAAATTGCTATGTATTTGATGCGTCAGCATACGGATTTGAGCTTGCCGAAAATTGGGGAAGAGTTTGGCGGGAAAGACCATACCACGGTGCTGTACAGTTGCGAAAAAATTGCCCAGCTCAAACAGCGGGATTCGGACATGGCGAATACTCTGCGGCAATTAAGCGATCGCATTAATTTCTCCAGCCAATATCCCCCTCAGATTTAACCTCCGATTTCCCCCGCTTCTGCTTCTGCCAATTCTGGGGTAATTTTTTGGCAATTTCACTTTATCGCTGCAATTATTTTCTCGGCGCGACTGTGCCGCCACAGGGCCATCAACCGCCACCTCTTATCCCACCTGTGGAAAAAGCTGTGGAAAACCTGGGGAAAACCCGTGGGTGGCGGTGAAAACAGCCCGTAAGTATCAAGATTCTGGGGAAATTTACTCCGCTTTTTCCACAAGTTTTCCACAGGAGAATTGACCATTGAGAAGCGATCGCTTGCCTCGTTTTCAGACTTGACTGGGAAAACGGATTTGGGAGATTCCGCCTCGCAGGGGATTGTGGGTGAGCTTGAATCTGAGCGCAATGAGGTATTCAACCCCCTCCCCCCCTGTCAGGCACCTTGGGCGGTGACCATCCCAGGGATGGAAGGGCGCGTTTTTCCCATCGGATTACGATAAACGGCGAGATACCCTTCTAACAATCCATTCAACTCCATAACCAATCAGATAGACGAAAACTGCGGTTATCGACAGATGCAAGCCAAACTGAAGGGAATCTGCCAATCCCATATAGGAACAGCTTAATTTTATCTGCGGCACTCCTATTTTTTCCAAGACAACCCCCACGGTTAAAAGGGAGGGAAAAATAAACCGGATCAGACCCAATCCACAGAAATCGAACATCCCACCCCTATAAGAGTGGAATTCCCACCAGATAAAAGAACCGCTGCCTATCAGGTAAATTAAACTCATTGCATAGCCGAACCGGGATTGATAAAGTTTCATTTATTGATTCCTATGTTGGCAGGATTTTACGGTGCTATTAATTTACCTTTAAGATACAGGCTCAGTGCAACTGCTGTATTTCCAGTTGGGCCTAAAATTTGCGGTGGGATCCGAAACCAATCTCGTCAGAAACCGGGGTAGGGTGGGCAACGAGTTTCCCAACCGGCAGGGAATGCTGAATTGAAGCAGAGAGCGTCAGTGCTATGAATGGATTCGCCATTCGAGGGAGTGTTGGGGCAAACTGGACAGTGGTAGGATGTTGATTCCGGGCAATTGTTGGCCCGTGGAGCCTACACAGTCACATCGATCGAGGCAGACCCTCCAAAATACGCTGATGAAATTTGTTTGCGTCCAAAACGAACTTGCCACCAATCTTTCCCTTGTCAGTCGTGCGGTGCCCTCGCGCCCCACGCATCCGGTGTTAGCCAATGTCTTGTTGAGCGCTGACGAGCAAACCCAGCAAGTCAGCTTAACGGGATTTGACCTATCGTTGGGGATTAAGATTAGTTTTTCCGCTCAGGTGGAAAGCAGTGGGGATTTGACCCTACCGGCGAAGCTATTTAACGATATCGTGTCGCGTCTCCCGGATGGAGAGGTGGCGATCGACGATGAAGGAGAGGAACCGGCGGGGGAGGGGGATCCTGCGGAAGTGGGCATTTTGGCCACGATCGCCTCTTCGTCGGGTACCTATCAAGTCCGAGGGATGGGGGCGGAAGAATTTCCCGCATTGCCCACCATTGAAAGCGGGCAGGTGTTTTCTCTGCCGGCGGAAGCGCTGATGGATGGGTTGCGCGGGACGTTGTTTGCGACCAGTACCGATGAAACGAAGCAAGTGCTGATGGGGGTGCATTTGCTGGTCGATCGCGGACAATTAGAATTTGCCGCCACTGACGGGCATCGGTTGGCGATCGTGGAAACCACCAACTCAGAGGATACCGCCGATTCGGAAGCATCGGAGGAATTGGAAGAACAGGAGGAAGAATTTGAAGTGACAATGCCGGCGAGAGCGCTGCGGGAATTGGAACGGATGGTGGGATTGCATAAAGGTTCCGAACCGATCGCCCTGTCGTTTGATACCGGACAACTGGTGTTGGAATTTGGGGGATTCCGCCTCACCACCCGCACCCTGGAAGGGCAATATCCCACCTATCGTCAATTAGTGCCCAATTCGTTCGATCGCCAAGTGACGGTAGACCGGCGATCGCTGCTCAATGCCTTAGAACGGATTGGGGTGTTGGCGGAACGCAAAAACAACATTGTCAAGTTCTCTATCGATCGCGATAAGGAGCAACTGTCTCTTTCGGTGGAAGCGCAAGATGTGGGTAGCGGCACGGAATCCATGCCCGCCCAAATTAGTGGCGAAAATCTCGACATTGCATTTAATGTGAAATATGCGATGGAATCTCTCAAGCATATCAATGCCAACGAGATTTTAATTAAGCTCAATTCTGCCACCACGCCGGTGGTGTTATCTCCCTTGGGTGCGGTGAAAATGACTCACTTGATTATGCCGGTGCAGTTGCGCGCCTAGGTTGCAATGGCGAGGGAGGGACAAGCATCGGGGCGATCGCTTCTGTTCGCCGAAGTATCAGCTCGCCCCACTGCTTTCCCCCTCGGTCTATTTCATAAGACTTGCTACATCCCCCAAAAACCGCTGTCGCAACCCGTTGAGCAATCGGTTGATTCTGCAACGGTTTATCTAGCACTTTAGTGAGGTAACTTCATAAAAATTATTAAAAATTTGGATTTTTTAAAAAAATTAGAGAAAATTTGGCAACCGCTGATAAAAACCCAAACAAAATGGTAAAATTTTCAAAGTGTGGGGGTTGAGAGCCAATGCAAAAAAGACAAAAAAACATCCAGCCGAGAGCCTAACAAACAGGAAAACCTGGAGGGGGAAAACTCAAAACCGAAACCTCAGCAAGTCGGCCAATTATTTTGCACAGTAGAGACCCGATTTATCTGAGATGGGATGAAACTTCAGACGCGATTTATCGCGTTTCTACGGGGAAAATGGTTCGATTGCTATCCGGTGATGAAGAATTAGGAAAGCGGACTAATGATTTAGCCTCCATACTAAACGGGTTTGGAGACAAAATATCGGGGTGCAGGAGTACAGCAAACACAGCAAATTCACCTCAATATGGATAATGGGGGAGAAACAGAAAAAGCAGTATGAAAGTGGTGTCCGATGGATTGGGTGGTCGGCGGCGATCGCCCTTGCTAGTTTGGGCGGGTGGTGGTTCTATGCGCGCAGCTTAAATCCTTCATTGGACCCGGTAGAAGTAAAGACTGTCGCCGCCAAACTAGACACCATTGAAACCACAATTACCGAAAGCGGAATTGTGGAACTTGGGGGACAGCAAACCCTGAAATCTCCCAGCGATAGTACGGTCGATCGCGTATTGGTTGAAGTGGGCGATCGCGTCAGCGAAGGAGAAGACTTGATAATCCTGCGAAATGCCGAACAACAAAGCGCCTTGGCCGTGCAACCCCTAGAAACTCGCAAAAAACAACTCTCGTTAGCGCGCAACCGGCAGAAAGTTCGCGAAGCGGAAGAAAACTTGGCTCTCGCCCAAGAAAAACTGCAAAGACTCACCGAAAACAATATCGAACGCGAAACCAACCTCGCCAAGGAACGCCTCAATTTGCGCGAAAAACAACTGGCGTTAGAAACCCAACGGCAAAACTTAGTTTATGCTCGAGAAGAACTCGCCATTGCCCGAGAAAAGCTTGCAGAAATCCGGGAACAAGCTAACCGCGAAAAAGCGCGAAAACTAGCGGATTTGCAGTTAGAAATCGAGTCAAAACAACTCAATCTGGCCAACGCCCGCGACAAAGTTATCGAAGCGGAAGAAAATCTCGCTGCAGACCAACAGGAACTCGCGGAATTGCAAGAGTTAGCCGCCAAAGGATTCATCGCCGAACAAGAAGTGCGCCAGCAAGAAAACGCAGTAAGGCGCGATCGCACCGCCCTGCGAGATGCCGAATTGCAAGTCAGCACTCAAACCCTCGCCCTAGAACGAATCAAACTAAAACGCCAGCAAATCGAGCGCGAATTTCAAAACCAAATTGAATCCGCCGAAAAAGCTGTGCGCGAGGGCGAAAAAGCGGTGCAAAATGCCCAAGCAGAAATTCGCCGCGCCACCTTTGACAAACAGCGCACGCAACTGGAATTTGACAAACTGCAGCAACAACCGATGGAGGAAATCGAAAATGCCCGCAAAGCGGTGCGCGATGCAGAAATTACCCTGCGCGACGCTCAACTCCAAGTCACCCAAGAAACCCTGGAACTGAATCGTCTGCAAATCGAAACCCAAAAAAACCAGCAGCAATATGAGGAAAATGTGGTCAGCGCCCCCAGCGATGCCACTATTTTAGAGATTAACGTAAAAAACTCAGATGGAATCGCCCGGGGAAACGATTTGCTGACCCTCGGCGATCCGGCGCAAGAGTTGGTGAAACTGCAGCTATCCACCCTGAATGCGGGTAAAGTGGAACTCAATCAAGAAGCGCGCATCAGCGTCATCGGTCCGCAGGAGGAAACCTATCAAGGGGTGGTACTGCGCTTGTCTCCCCTCGCCACCACCGGAAATGGCAATAATTCGAGTAGCATGTCGGGACAAGCGGCGGTTCCCGCCACGGTAAAACTTAATTATCCCACCGGGGAATTGATTCCGGGAAGTCAAGTTAGCGTGGAAATCGTCACCCAACAGCGCCAAGATGTGGTGGTGTTACCCATCGAACTGATTCAGCGGGATGGATCTGAGCCTTATGTGTGGGTGCGCGATCGCGAGAATATCCTGAAAAAACAATCCATCGAATTAGGACTCGAGGGGGTGGTACAAGTGGAAATCAAATCGGGTCTCGACCCCGGCGATTCGGTGGTGGTTCCCCCGCCAGAACCGCCGTTAGAACCGGGAATGTCCGTTATCGTTTCCGAAGATGAGGCCAAATAGCGTCCTCTCGGGTGCGGGGGAAACCAGATAGCGATACCCTATGTTAGTAGATTGTATCACATCAACCATCAATCGGCGTTATGAGTTTAGGTGTATTTGATTTAATCCTGTTGAGTTGCGATTCCCTGCGCGGAAACCCCCTGCGTTCTGCGCTCACTACGGTGGGGGTATTTATGGGCGTAGCGGCGGTTAGTGCGACCCTGCAAGTTCGCACGATCGCCACGGCGATAATTGAGGAACAACTCGCCAAGCGAGAAGCGCCGCAGCTCAATATCCGCATGTGGGGGGAATCGCGGGGATTGAGAATCGAAGATATCGACTTTTTGCGAAGTCGCCTCACTGGTGTGCGAGCCATTTCGGCGTCGAATTGGGCGGGATGGGAAGTGCCGACTATATTTCAAACGGAACAAGCAACACCGGAAATGCTGGCGGTTTCGCCGGATTTTTTGCAAACCTCGGGTCGGGTATTGCTGGCGGGACGGTTTTTCAATGCGGCGGATTTTGATGACTATCGCCCCGTGGTGGCGATCGATGAATTTCTCGCCGAGACGCTGTTTCAAGATGCCGATCCCATCGGAAAGCGCATCTATGCCGATCGCCTCCCTTTTACGGTAATCGGCATGTTTGAAAGCAAGGAATCCAGCTATGGGGAAATCAGAGGTGAGATGTGGATACCTTTATCTCTTTATTATGCCATGACCGGCAGTCGCCAAATTCACAATATTTCGGTTCGTCCGATGAACGTGGAAGATTTAGAGACAATGGAAAAGCAGATCGAAACTTTGTTAGAGCAGCGGTTCCCGGAGGCGGATATTTATGTGGGGAACAATATCCGGCGCATTATCGAGCAAAAGAAAACCCTGGAAATGGCCTCGCGCGCTTTGCTGGCGGTGGGAGCGATCGCCCTGTTGGTGGGCGGCGTGGGCATTGCCAATATTACGATCGCCGCCGTGATGGAACGTACCCCAGAAATCGGGTTGCGCCGCGCTCTCGGTGCCACTCAGTTGGATATTATGTGGCAATTTATTTTAGAAGCGGCGATTCTCAGTTTGCTGGGCGGCGCGATCGCGATCGGCACCGTGCATGGCCTCACTCTGATTGTCGCCGATACCTTTGAGTTACCTTACCAGTTTAACAAAACGACCGCTGCTTTGGCACTGGGTTCGGCGCTGCTCGTCGGCGTGGGAGCCGGGTTTCCCCCCGCCCTGCGCGCCAGTCAGCTCGACCCGGTGCAAGCCCTGCGATCGCGCTAGTTGTATAGCACAAAGAGGTGGCTACCATGACTCGATATTATATCTCAAATTCTCACATAACGGCTTATCCAGCAATGCAGTCCCCCTCCCGAACCGATACCCGGCGGCATGTTCTCCGCTTTCTCTCGGCAATTTTCGGGGTGACTCTCACTTATTCGGCTTGCGTTTCGGCAGGTTCGGCGCACTTGTTGCCGGCTACCGATTCTCCCTGGCACAAGAGAGCCATCGCAGCTAAATTCCCCTCGCACCTAGGACTGATTCTCTCCCACCGCGCCACCGATTTTAACGTTGATTCTGATATGATGCTTGCGCCTTCTCCTGCTGCAGCAATGGCGAAGCAAGACAATCGCGATCGCCTGGATTTGAGCGATATTATGCGCGCATTAGAAACCTCTGGGCGATTGATAATGACCCCGATGAATAATTCGCAAGTTGCACTCTCGCAAAACCCCACCCCCAGTCAACCTTTCTTATTATTTGGCGATCGCCCCGCACAACTGCAAGGAGTCCCCCCCAGCGCCACCCTCAATTCACCCCCTAATGACAATGCAATTCAAGTCACCTTACAAGATATTGTGGTTTTGGCATTGCAAAACAACCGCGACATTAAAAATGCCTACCTGCAACGCATCGCCCAACGCGAAGATTTAGCCGTCGCTACCGATAAATTTAACCCCGATTTTACTCCAGAAATTTCCCTCTCGGTAAATCGCGACGAAGTGGGAATCAGCACCAACCGATCCGGTGAAGTCGCCGTGGGTTCGGTTCTGTCAATTAAAGTTCCCACCGGCGGCGAATTAAGTGCCGAGTGGAGGAGTCGCGGTTTGCGAGAAAGTACCTCCGGGGCGGAGATAATTGATGGCAATTTCGATACCCTCGGTCAGCGTTTTGAATTAACCTTCAATCAACCTTTGTTGCGCGGATATGGTGTAGAAGTGAATGAAGCTTCGGTGAATATCGCCCGTCTGAACGAACGGATTAATCTGTTAGAATTAGAATCCACTCTCAGCAATACTATAACCAATGCAATTTTAGCTTATCGGCAATTACTGCAAGCTCAGGAACAGGTAAAAATCGCTCGCGCTTCCCTGCAAAGAGCGCGGGATTTATTGGAAATTAACCGCGTTTTGGTGGAAGCAGGACGCTTGGCACCGGTGGATTTGGTGCAAAACGAAACCGATGTGGCAAATCAGGAAGTGCGGTTGTTAGCAGCGGAAAATAGTTTGGAAAGTGAAAAGGCCAATTTGTTGGAAATTTTGGATATTGACCAAAATACCAATCTGGTTCCGGTGGGAGAAATTCAGTTAAAAACTCGAAATTTAGACGTGCAGGAGTTGACCAATATCGCTTTAGCAAATAATCCGGAATATTTGCGATCGCTCTTGCGCCTGGAAATCGCACAGTTGAATCTGTTGCTGGCGGAAGATAACAAACGCTGGAATTTGGATTTTAATGCTACTTTGGGCAATGTTGCTACTACCAATGGCGAGGCGGATACGGATTTGCGGGCGGGAATTCAGTTGCGGCGAGAATTTGGCGATCGCACCCTAGAACAACGCTACCAGCAAAGTCGCGTGAATCTATTGCAATCGGAAAACAATGCCGAGGATTTGCGCGAAAGTCTGGCCATTCAAGTGGGCGATCGGGTCAGAAATGTAAATCTCCTCCTGCGACAGGTAGAACTGGCCCAAAGAGCGCGAGAACTCTCAGAACAAAACTTAGACAATCAGCGCGAACTGTTAAAATTGGGACGCAGTTCCGTAGCAGATATCGTCCGCTTCCAAGAGGATTTAGTCCGCGCCACCAATGAAGAGTTAAATGCCAAAATTGACTATCTCAACGCCGTCACTCGTCTGGAACAAACCGTGGGCATCACCTTAGAAACCTGGCAAGTTACCATCGAAGAAGAGCGATAATATATACAAAACTTACTCTCAATAAATAGAGTAAATAGTCCGCGCAGGCAGACTATAGCGCTGTCGCGGGCTACGCTAGCGTTGGCCCAGGCGCGATTTCAATCCCCCGCCTTCGTTGGCCCAGGCGCGATTTCAATCCCCCTTAAATCACATATCAATTAATGCCCAAAATAGTCCGCGTAGGCGGACTTCGTTTGTCCAGGCGCGATTTTAATCCCCCGCCTTTGTTGGCCCAAGCGCGATTTTAATCCCCCGCCTCTTATCCATCGCCTTCACTAATTTTTCCCTGCCGGTTCCCCCATTGCCCTCCTCCGTGATATACTATTCAGTTGATGAACGTTAGGAGTAGGGTGACATCATGGTTAACGACTTCCGAGAAGCGGGCAATGACTTAGTTCCGGTGGACTATAGCTTTTTCCTGCAGCAGATATGCAGCGCCCTCCAGGGTCGTAACCCCTTTAGACAATCGCGAAATGGTCAACGGTTACTGGTGGATATTGACAGCATCGCTCAGGAATTGGTACAATTGACAAACGTGCCGAATCCCCTCGCTTCTACGCGCGGCGTGCGATCGGCAACGATTAATTTTTCCCAGGGATTTCGCCAGCAGTTCCCCGATCGCATTCAGCAAATTGCCGACGTTTTGCGAGCACACCTACACAGCGAAATCGGTTCCGATGAGGCGATCGCTGAGTTTCTCGAACAGCTGATTACAGATTTACAATCATTTCAAGGTAACGCCACCCAGTTGGGATGGACCTACAACTTTACCCAACCCTCGCAGACTCTCGAGAAACAGGCCCTCCACCTCCAAAGCGATCGGCCCGGCGGTGAATCCCTGCTCAAATTCCACAAACTCACCATCAGCGTGCGAAACCTGCACCAATTTCAATCCCAACTGCAGCAGGGCATCGAAAACTATATTAACACCGAAATTGCCCCCGACAGCGAAACAGACGCAGAAGAATTATGCGATATCCTCAGCGGTTTGGTAGGAGACGAACTCTCCCAGTTTCACCAACTGCAAGAAGTGGTAGACACCGAAACCCTCGGGAAGCTGAAAAAAGAAGCAAAAATCACCTATTTAAAGCATCTGCGGGACAATATCGAAACTAACGATACCCAGGGACTTATCTATCTGCAAGACTTAATCCGGCGGTTGGAACTGATAGAAGAGTATATCAGCGATCCAGATAAAAGCGATGCCGATTATGACGTCAACTATGGCGGCGTGCAAGTTAACTATAAATCCATCTTTTCCCGCGCCGAAGCGTTAGACGCCCTCCCGATTATTCCCCTAATTGTGGGAAATTTAGCAGAATATAACGACCGAAACAATTCCGGAAACTGCGATTTTATTTTCGGCTTAAAACTCAAACTGGGTGGACCGGTGCAAACCCACGAAGGAGAAGATGTCTTCGACTATAACCTGAATGCCATTATTCACCCAGACAAGCGAGAACATATCGACGCCTTGCTGGATGAAGACCGACGAGAAACCTTCGCCCGCAAAGTCTTAGCCCGCCTGTTTTTATATTACTTCATTTTCGCCTCGCGTTGCAACCCCAATGACCCCGATTATAACGTAGAAAACGAACTGCTTTATAATCCCATAAATGGATTCGATGCCCAAGTGATGCGCGTGTTGCGGGGAAACGATGAAGAGGCAAAACGGAATATTTTTCGCGGGTTAATTAGAGGGATGCACCAGTTTAACGTCCGCGTCAAAATCCAGCACCTCCGAGACCTGTTAAAAAGCTTTTTACGAAGACAGACTATTTTGCCATTGGGCATTTATCCGCGCCACATTTGCATCAAACAAGGTATCCTCAATCGCGACCCGGATAGTCTGTTTAACGGGTATTTTTTGAATGAAGTGTTAGAACGCAATCGCAAAGAAGTCCTGCGCTATATTTCCATCGAAGAACCGCAGGTCAATGAAGCGGCGCTTTGTCAGATTCCGGTGACGATAAAAATAGAGGATGTCCGCTATTTTCCGGAAGAAACCCGAGAACAATTTAGCTGGAGTTACGATATCGATCGCATGCGAATGCTGGCGATCGCCTGGGTTCCGGATAGCGCCCCCTGCATGGAAGCATACAACAACCATTTAAGGCAAAATAAGCTGATACTCTTTCGCTATAACAATACCCGCCTCAACCCCAACCACTTAGATTCCACCCAAGCGTTTATCTATCGCTTCACCTGGATGCTTCTCGCCTATATGTGCCTGCATGTTTTGCTAGAATATGCGCCAGAAAACGTCTTTATTCCCATGCTGCGACTGCACCAGGGAACCCACGAAAATCCCTTTCCCGCCGAAAAATTTATCGCCAATCTCTCGAAAACCATTTCCCATCTGTTGAGCGACAAATATCTTTCTAGTTCCCAAGGATTCCGGATTCGCAGTCTCAACCGACATCGCGTCCAAAATGGGTTAAATTCTTTATATTCGGTGCTTCCCAAACGCTTTCGCTTCCAGCAAACTTCCGCGCCGTTACAGTTAGATAAACTTGCCATTATCGTGGTATCCAGTCGGGAAAGCGATGCGCGCTATAGCAATCAAAACCGCTATCAGCGCCTCGCCACGCTTATTGGAGAAGCGATCGGGGTGCAGCGCCTTACCAGCGGTGAGATTAAGATAGAACGACTGACGACATTTTCCGATAATTGTTCTCTCCGGCAATTATACAGTCACCCAGCGGTGTTAATCGACACGGTGAGTCAACTGTATCGCCAAGGATACCATCATTTTTTGTATGTGGCGCAAGCGCCTCATACCAGCACTCTGCATATCACTCGCAGCGATCGCGATGAGGAATTGTATTTTATGTCCCCCCGCCTCATCGAAACCTTGATGAAAAACCACGACGCTATCAAAATTTACCCGATATTTTTCGATAAATACTACGTGCGTAAATTACACAACCCAAGGGTCAATTCCTTAGTGGTGCAAGATACCCGCGAGTTAACCACTCTTGCGGAAGACCCCCAGCAGCAAGCAGTGGTTTTTTTCAACTTGTTTAACGGGATTTCTGTGGGACAAGGAGACGATCGCTTTTATAATGGGGTAATTTCCTATTCCACCCTGCTGGGCAATTTTTACTCTGGAGTGATGGAGGACCGGGATATTCGCCAAGATTTGATTTACGATACTGCGCTAAAACAGGATATTTTGCAATATTTAACCCTGTTTCATTTTTCCCGCTTTGAACGACAACATCAGCAGAGTTTAAAACTCGACCCCTACCAGCAAATTATCGGGGAAGAATCGTTCGGGGCGTTGTCGATTTTCGAGCAGATGACTCCCCGGGTGGACTTTAATTCCCTGGCGTTTTTGACCCAGGTAAAAAAGGTCTTAAATCTGTCCGCTTCCTAGGGATGCGCCATGCTTGCGCGAGAGCTTTTGTGTGCTTGTAAATGAGGGAAATAAGAAACCGGGTTTTTGTGCTAAGTTGTCGATTGTCGCTCAATGGTCTGCGAATTAACCCGGTTTCTAACTGCTACTGAAGATGCTCTAAAGTTTGTCCTTAATTTGGCTAAATATCCAATCGGGGATGGCATGTTCCGTATGGTAAACCCCATCGTATTGTTGTTCCAGTTGTTGCCAATCAATCGAGCGATCGCATAGTACCTCCCGTTTGAACAGTTCTACCGCTTGACCCGACAACCCTTTCTCCACACACTTTTTCATCGCCAACCGACTTTCGCCAATCTCGCCAATACATTCAAACGGCGTTTGATTTTCTAACCCCAGCATTTGCCTAAAAATCGGCAACAAGTCCCCATCGTCAAATAAATTCTCGCCAAATACGGCATCCACTGCTTCCGACTCGCAAAAAGCCATTAATCCCAGCCAAACATAGGCACACTTAGGACATTTTTTGCACCAAGGCTTTTTGATGTTGCAGGAATGAACTTTTGGCAGCACTTCCGGATATTTAGCGAAATGTTTGAAAATCCGAAAATCGTAAATCGACTGTAAAATCCCAAAGTAAGTAAAATCGGCAACCAGAGAGGTTTGAATAAATTTATTCAGCAGGGTTTCCGCTTCATACCCTTTCCCCCATTGATGATTCACTTCTAGACCTAATTTATCCCAAAATAAATTCCCCGTATTGGCACTTTTTTCGTGAGCTAATGCC
Source organism: Phormidium sp. CCY1219 (assembly GCF_055795085.1). Lineage (NCBI taxonomy): Bacteria > Bacillati > Cyanobacteriota > Cyanophyceae > Oscillatoriales > Oscillatoriaceae > Phormidium > Phormidium sp. CCY1219. Next base: position 16,820 of record NZ_JAYFEQ010000791.1, read on the forward strand.
AAATACCGATATCCGCCATGCAGGATGAGCGGTAGGGCCTCAAAAACCGACACCGGCGTTTCTGGAACTGTAATTCCGGAATTGTCTGGAAAATAGAGTTTCAAAAACGGATCTTCCACAAAGTCATCGTAAACCGAGATTTTATGTTGGCAGATGGGATTAACGCATTCTAATACCCCGGAAATTAACTGATGTTGGAAATCGGATTTGCCATAAACGCTATGAGAGTATTGCATGGAGGCGTAAGGAATGTTTGCCTCTTGCAATAGTTTGAGAGCGACAATACTATCTTTGCCACCTCCACAACCCGCCAGTACAGTGCGATTCTCCCCCGCAATTGCAATGGGATTGCTTTCGGGTAAAAAGGTTCCTGGAGAGATAATTTCTGGCCCCAGATAATCGGTGACATGATTCTCATACCAATGTTGGGCGAACACTCCTTGATAGATTTTGGCAAACAGTTCTACCACTGGTTTTGCCAACCCCTCAGCAATAACCGAGACATCGTAATACTTCGGAAAGAGAGAACAGAGTTTCATGCCTTCAAACAAGGCAATATGGGCTGCTATTTTCGCGATCGCCCCCTGGGAATATCTCTCTTGCAGCATGGAGAACGAGAGGTCTTCATAATAGATTTTTGTGGCAAATTTAAAGTCGTCTGCACTATAGATAATTTCGAGATGATGTTCGTGAATTCTTAAGTCACAGATTTTAATGGTTTCTACCTTCTTCATTCTTTTCCTATCCCTGGAGAACAATTTGCCTAGTTAACCGTTTTTTTGCCAGCAATCTTCTCGGAGTTTTCCCCCAAATTGCCATGCATTGTCACAATAAAAACATGGGTGTCTCCGTCAGCAAAACCCGAGGGGTTGCCCCTCGAAAATCCCCCTGTTGCCCTAAATTTTTGCTTGGCTAGAATGGGGAAAAGGAAACCCATGTATTTTATTTTTCACTAAGCTAACCGAGGGATTGTATTTTGTCAAGAAAAATTTTCTTTGTTTGGTTCCTAGGCGATCGCCCCAAAGGGTCTAATCCGCAATGTGGTTGTCAAACCGATAAAAACCCAAAGCAAAAGGGGTGACAGCATCCCTGTCACCCCTTTTGCTTTAATGCGGATGGCGAGACTCGAACTCGCAAGGCTAGGCCACACGCCCCTCAAGCGTGCGCGTATACCAATTCCGCCACATCCGCAGGCAATAGACTATTTTAACCTATCTGAAATTAGTTTACCATACTTTTCCCGGTTTGGATCGAGTTTGGCAAAAAATTTTTTCAACCCTCCTGCAGACTCAATATTTTAAGGAGTTAGAGATCGAGATTTTCCCCCCGTGATACCTCCGACATGATAGGATGATGAGTCGGACATCTCAATGCCACTGAAAGCGGAACCCCTCGGGGATTCGGCGCTCATAAAAATAGTGATTTTACGAGTTTAAGCAACAGCAGGCCCTATGCAATTCTCCAAAATTCTGATTGCCAATCGAGGCGAAATCGCCCTTCGGATTCTCCGTACCTGCGAGGAGATGGGGATTGCCACTGTTGCGGTTCACTCGACCATAGACCGCCACGCCCTGCACGTGCAACTGGCGGATGAAGTAGTGTGCATCGGCGAGGCCCCGAGTGCCAAAAGCTATCTCAACATTCCGAATATTATTTCAGCGGCCCTGACCCTGAATGCCACCGCCATTCACCCCGGGTATGGATTTCTGGCGGAAAATGCGCGGTTTGCGGAAATCTGCGCCGACCATCAAATCAGCTTTATCGGGCCGACCCCAGAAGCGATTCGGGCGATGGGGGATAAATCCACGGCGAAGGAGACCATGCAACGGGCGGGAGTTCCCACAGTTCCGGGCAGTCACGGATTAATTACCCACGAAAGCGAAGCGCGGGCGATCGCCAACAAAATCGGCTATCCGGTCATCATCAAAGCCACTGCAGGGGGAGGGGGACGCGGAATGCGCCTAGTTCGCAGCGAAAGCGAACTACCCAAACTGTTCGCCGCCGCCCAGGGAGAAGCGGAAGCCGCATTTGGCAATCCCGGGGTTTATTTGGAAAAATTTATCGAACGCCCGCGCCACATCGAGTTCCAAATTATGGCCGATAATTACGGCAATGTCATCCACCTCGGGGAACGGGAATGCTCGATTCAGCGCCGCCACCAAAAACTGCTCGAAGAAGCCCCCAGTCCTGCCCTGACGCCGAAATTGCGCCAAAAAATGGGTCAGGCGGCGGTGAAAGCCGCGCGATCGATTAACTACGCCGGGGCGGGTACGGTGGAATTCCTCCTCGATCGCGACGGGAATTTTTATTTCATGGAAATGAACACCCGGATTCAAGTGGAACACCCGGTGACGGAAATGGTTACTGGCTTGGATCTGATCGCCGAACAGCTTCGCGTCGCTCAGGGGGAAAAACTCAGCCTCACCCAAGGGCAAGTGCAACTGCGCGGTCACGCGATCGAATGTCGGATCAATGCGGAAGACCCCGATCGCAATTTTCGCCCCGGTCCGGGACGGATTACCGCCTTCTTGCCCCCGGGCGGTCCTGGGGTGCGGATGGATTCCCACGTGTACACCGACTACGAAATTCCCCCCTATTACGACTCTTTAATCGGCAAGCTAATCGTTTGGGGAAGCGATCGCGCCGCCGCAATCAAGCGCATGAAACGGGCACTGCGCGAATGTGCCATCACCGGCGTACCCACCACCATTGGCTTCCATCAAAAAATCCTCGAAACTCCCCACTTCGTCAAGGGTGACGTTTACACCAACTTCGTGGAACAGTTAATGGCCAAATCGGAATAAATCCGCCGTTAAACCGGGGAAATTGACCGGGCCATGTTTCCCCTGTAGGCGGTGTTAGTGCATCATCATGGTCAACAATCCTTGCTGACCCAGGAGGATTTCGCGCACCAAACTGACAATGCCCACCCAGATAATCGGGGTAATGTCTACGCCGCCGATGGGGGGGACGATGTGGCGGGTGGGTGCCAAAAACGGTTCCGTGGGAACGGCGACCAGATTCCAGGGAAATTTAGTCAGTTCCACTTGGGGATACCAGGTCAGGATGATGCGGAAGATAAACAATAACGTCATCACGACTAAGACCGGTCCGAGGATCCAAGCGGCGATCGCTACAGGTGTCATAATGAGCAAAACTTAACGTTTTGTTACGAACGGCAGTTTCTATTTTATTTCAATCTCCCGCCGCCCATCGCCCCAGGTGGATTTTTCTCCCCCAACTCCCTGAAATGGGCGATCGCGCCCCTGTCCGCTTCCTACCTTAAATCCGCTTTCCCCCAGCCCACTGCGCTTTTCCCCAGCCTCGGATTCATTTTGCCGCGAAAACACTAGACTTCTCAACCAGGTAAAGGTTTAATAAAATTAAGATAATGTAAATTCTGTTATAAGGAACCAGCAGCTATGACGCCATCTCTCGCCAACTTTTTTTGGAGCCTGTTTTGGGGCGCTATCATCGTGGTCATCCCCATCACCGGTGCCTTGATCTTCATCAGCCAGAAAGATAAAGTGCGTCGTTCTTAACCGAGACGAAACAACCGGAAGCCTCAGCTAAAGCGACGGGGTGCCCCACATGGGGGTCGCCCGAGGCCTTTAGCTGAGGTTTTCTCGTTAGCGGAAAATTTTATGAAAAAGCAAGACTTGGAAACTGTGCCATTGGGGCCGACGGGTGGCGAAATCGCTCAATCCCCTAAGCGACCCCAGACCGACCAACTCCACCCACAACCACATTGGTTCGGGTGTCGAGGGGTTTTCACCCTCGGGGTCGGGAAACCCCGGAATTGAGGCACACAGGGTGTCTGCGGGTTGAGTTAAGAAAGCTCCTTGTCAGCTTGAGGTGGATACTCGCTAACATAGTACAGGAAAAGGAGAGAGGCGATGGTTAATTTTAGTCTCAATTTAGCGAGTATAGTGGGAATCGCGATCGCGATCGGCGGAGCGATGCTGTATGCGATCAGGTCTTGGCGTCCCGAATTGTCCCGGGATACGGATCTGTTTTTTGCAGCAGTCGGGTTGCTCTGCGGCGGAATTCTATTTTTCTATGGATGGCGGTTCGACCCCATTATGCAATTCGGCCAGATTCTCCTGGGAGGATCGGCAATCTATTTTGCGTTTGATAATATTCGGTTGCGCGGCGTAACCACGGCCCAGGCCAAACGGCAGTCGGCTAAAATTGTGGATGAAGAACGCCCGGTGAGCAACGTGTATCGCGTGGATGCGGAACTCGATGAAATCGAACCCTATGACGAAAGCGCACTCAGACGCCGCATCACCGGACGGCAAGATCCGCGATCGGGACGCAATCCTTATTATGGCGATGAAGCGCCAACCCCAAGACGTCCCCCTTCTCGCCGCAGTAGTCCCTCGAGAAGCAGCAGTACCCGGGTGCGCCGTCCGCGATCGCCGGAACGCCCCTCGCGCAGCAGTCAATATGATGAATGGGACGCATCGGTGGATACTGAGGAAAGACCCCCGCGTCGCAGTTCCTCTCGCACCGTTCGCCGACCGCCCAGCGGATCGAGAGCTTCCAGCAGACCGCGACCGCCAGAAGAACAGCCTCGCCGTCGGCCCCGTCCGGAAGAAGAAGAAGAACCTACCCCGACGGATTATGTGGATTATCAACCCCTCGATTCCTCGAATCATAATGATAATGATGAGGAAGAACAAGATAATAGCGGCCATTTCGACGATACTTATTAAAGCGGGATGCAACCCGAGGGCCTCGCAATTGACGCGATCGCCCTTAGGTCCGGCTTCCCCCCTCGCCGAACAAGGGTCTGTGTAGGGGCGAGTTCTTGTAGAGACGCGATGCAAACCGCGTCTCTCCTTTATTCCCCCCGCCATCAGCATCGAGAGGGCAGTTGCCACTCAAAAAAAATTTCTGATTTATGATTGACAAATTTACGGTTTTATGGTATGGCGCTCCACAGCGGACAAGCAAGCAACCCTACGCCGAACCGATTCCCTCCCTTGAGGTTCATTCGCCAGTGGATGGCCCTGGGCTTTGGCTTAACTCTGGGCAGCATCTTGGTGGCTTGTACCCCCACCACGGTTCCCCTCGGCCCGGCTTCGATTAACAGTCGCTACACCGACGAACAGCCGGCGTTGAGTGCAAATGGTCGCTTTCTGGCATTTGTGTCCAATCGCAATGGCAGCCGCAATATTTGGCTGTACGATATGCAGCAGCGACAGTTTGTGGAGTTACCCCGCTTGAATCGCACCGAGGCGATCGCCGAAAGTCCCAGCGTCAGCAATACCGCCCGCTATATCGTCTACCTCAGTGCCAACCAAGGGCGACCCGCTTTGGCGATCTACGATCGCATCACGCGCGGTTCCCAGGTTCTTTACCAAGCTTATCAAGGCTGGTTGCGAAATCCCCAAATTAGCCCCGACGGTCGTTATGTGGTCTTTGAAAGTGGCAATCGCGGTCAGTGGGATATTGAAGTCCTCGACCGAGGACCAAATATCGAATTAGACCGCCTCGATGGCGTCCCGGGTACCCCTTCTTTTTTGGCTCCTTAAAATCTTCGATAAGTTTGCTTTTCTTGCTCTTTTCTGCTCGATAATACCGTGAAGCGATCGCGATTTATTCCGATAATTTCTCTGGTGAGTCTGCTCTGTGGCTGCACCAACTATCCCCGCTTGATGAATTTTCCTTTCGATCCCGGAGGTCGCAGTTTAAACAGTCCCGCAGATGAATTAACCCCTCATATTGCCGGACGCTATGTGGTGTTTGTCTCCGATCGCCAAGGGCGTCAGGACGTGTATTTGTTTGATGGCAAAAATCGCCGCTTGGTGGATATTCCCGGCTTAAATCGATTGGATGCGATCGCCTCACATCCCGCTATCTCCCAAGACGGACGCTATATCGTCTTTACCGGCACTCAAAACGGTGAAACCGATATCTACCTTTACAACCGCGAAACCCGCCAACTGCGAAACCTCACCGATAACCTGCAAGCGCAAGTCCGCAACCCGACTATTAGCGCCGATGGCACTACCGTCGCCTTTGAATCGAGCGCCAACGGTCAGTGGGATATCCTGGTGTATGACACCAACGGTAAACCCCTCCAGGTTCCCACCAGCCCCCGATAATCTCCTCTCCGGAACAATGATAGGCTGGGTTGACCCACCGCATTAGTCCCCGTAGGTTCCCTTGGCTTGCTGAGGTGGTCTTTCAATCTCTCACCTCTCCTGCTGTGCCCGATCGCGATTCGATTCGCACAAAAAGCGCCATTTCCACGGCTTCCGGAGTCAGGTGGAAGTGCAAAACTCGCGATCGCACCCCCAAGGGTTCCAATCTTGCCAGATTAAACTCCCTCGCCAGTGCAGTTAAGCCTCTCACTAGCTGCCAAGGGGCAGGTTTATCGTTAATCCGTACCGCTGGATCGACCAACTGCAACTGTCGCCCTTCTACCACCTTCACCCCGGTTTCTACCGTCAGGGTTAGGCGATCGGAATACCCCCGTTCCGCAATTTGCGTCTGGAATCTCACCCGGCGATCGCCGAGCAATTCCACTTGCGGATCGACTAAGCGATAGCGATAGGCGAGTTGTTGCAGGAGGAGGGAATCAAACAACTCTAATGCCAGACTTTGCAAGTCATTGTACACCTGGGGCGATCGCAAAGCACGATTGATATCTGCCTCGGTGAGAATCGCCCGCACCCCCGCCTGTAGCGGTTCCTGCAACGCCGCCTGCGGTTCCTCTCTGGCGAGCTCCAAGCCACCGGGATTCACCGCAATCCGATCGGTTTCCACTTCCAGGGTATCCAGCCGCACCTCGGGCATCAGATATAAGCCTCTCCCCGCAATTCGCAGGCGATCGACTTCCCCGCGCACCAGTTGATAGCTGGGAGTGTTATCGATGCGGACTTGCAACTGTTCCGCCTCATACAGGCGATCGCGCAGATTATTTTCCGCCACCGTATCTAAAGCGACTCCCCCAGGCGAAATCAAGGTTAGCAGACTGGAAAGAAAATACGTGAGAAATTCCATTTATCATTTGTCCTTTGTCATTTGTCATTTGTCCTTTGTCATTTGTCATTTGTCCTTTGTCCTTTGTCCTTTGTCATTTGTCATTTGTCCTTTGTGGCATACCAATGACCAGTGACCAGTGACCAATGACCAATGACCAATGACCAGTGACCAGTGACCAATGACCAATGACCAGTGACCAATGACCAATGACTATTGTATAGCCCGCCCCGAGAAGGGTGCGGGCCGGTTTGGATGGGGAGGGGTTATTTGTTAGTAACCCATTCTATCCACTGTTTTAAGGTAGAAGGAACTTCATCGATCGCCAGATTTTGGGATTTTTTCGTGGCGCGGTCTACCAGTTCCACTTTACCTTCTTTCAGCGATCGCCCGGGGACAATTCGATAGGGAATGCCAATCAAATCGGCATCTTTAAACTTCACTCCGGCGCGTTCTTCTCGGTCATCCAACAGGGTTTCGATGCCCATTTCATTGAGCTGACGGTAAAGATTTTCCGCCACTTCCACTTGTTGTTTGTCCGACATTTTGGGAATAGTGATAATGGCGTGATAGGGAGCGATCGCCACGGGCCAAATGATGCCATCTTTATCGTAAGATTGCTCCACCGCCGCTTGAGCTAAGCGAGACACGCCGATTCCATAACATCCCATGACAAGGGGTAATTCTTCTCCTTGTTCGTTGGTGTAAGTCGCGCCCATCGCGCGAGAATATTTGGTACCGAGTTGGAAAATATGGCCGACTTCGATACCTCGAGCGGTTTGCAGGCGTTGAGTCGGGTCGTGAACCGCGCGATCGCCCGCTTGAGCTTTTTGCAGATCCACCACGCGATCGCTGAGTTTAAAGTGTTCGCCCCAATTCGCACCCACCACGTGATAGCCAATTTCATTCGCCCCAGTGACGAAATTTTTTAACTCCACCACCGTGCGATCGGCCAATCGCAAAAACTCCGGTTGCAAATTTTCTGCCGATGCAATATAATCGTCGAGCAAATCCGGACCGATATACCCCAAAGGTAGGGGCTGTTTGGTTAATTTTTGCTGCATTTCTGCCGAAGGAACATCGAGGGAAATCACCGCTGTGGCATCGAAAGCGGTGGCTAATCCGGTCAGTTCGTTTTGCAGCTTCACCTGATTGACATCGCGATCGCCGCGAATGCTCACCAGCACCAGCACCACTTTACCAGTATCGTAAACCGCACGATAAAGCAGGTTTTTCACCACTTGAGTCGGCGAACAGTGCAAGTATTGGCAGAGATTTTCGATGGTTTCCGTATTCGGCGTTTCCCGTTTTTCGTATTCCGAAAATGCCGAAGGTTCTGCATCCGGCGGTAACGAAACGGCTTTTTCTACATTCGCTGCATATTGGCCATCTTCAGTGTAAAGCACTTCATCTTCACCCGCTTCCGCCAATATCATAAATTCCTGAGATGCTGCACCGCCGATCGCCCCGGAATCTGCCTCTACCGCTCTAAATTCTAACCCACAACGCCGCAGCATATTGCGATAGGCGCGGTCCATCTCGTCATAGGTTTTTTGCAAGCTTTCCTCGTGGGGATGGAAGGAGTAACCATCCTTCATAATAAATTCTCGTCCGCGCATGAGTCCAAAGCGCGGGCGAATTTCATCGCGGAATTTGGTTTGAATTTGGTACAGATGCAAAGGCAATTGACGGTAAGAGCGGATCGTCTCCCGCGAGAGAGTGGTAATCACCTCTTCATGGGTCGGTCCGAGACCCATCTGTCGCTGTTGGCGATCGCTGAGGGCAAACATAATCCCTTCCGCTTTCGTGTAGGTATCCCAGCGCCCGGACTCTTGCCATAACTCCGAGGGTTGCAATTGTGGCAACATGCACTCTTGGGCACCCGTGGCGTCCATTTCCTCGCGCACGATTTGCGAGACTTTCTTGAGCACCCGCCACATCAATGGCAAGTAGGCATAAACCCCGCTGGCGATACGACGGATGTAACCGGCGCGCAGTAACAGCTTATGACTGGGTATCTCCGCTTCCGCCGGATCTTCTCGCAGGGTGACAAACAGCATTTGTGACAGTCGCATCGCTTTTTCCTTATTTACAGACAGGGTGACAATTATCTCAAAATTTAGTGTACGCGATCGCGCTCGGTTAACTACCACATTACGCCACTCCTTTCCCTTTCCCGACCCTCTCCCCCAACTCTCCCACTAATCACTGTCATTTCCGCCCCCATCCGCCGTCTGGGTTACTCTTCTTCCTCCCAGTCCCTTTCCTCCCCTTCCGCAGACTGCGGCGCTGCTTTGCTCTGCCTTTCTCATCTCCTAGACAAGGGGGTGTTTTTCTCCCTCGCTTCCCGGCGCTTTACTTATAAATACCGGTGTTCTTTATCGGCTAAAATTAGGGGAATTATCAATAGTTCTCTATCGTTCGATGGGAGGATTGACTGCCCGCATAGATTTGCTATCATCGCGGTTAGCTATCAGCTTGGCATCCAACTGCAAGCCCCGTTTAATGGCAAATTGGCTTGGGTTAAATTGAGGCGCGTCTCTGCACCATAGGGGTTTAAATCGGCGATCGCCTCCCTTTGCTTCCCAAAGATATTTACTGCCCATTCCGTTAACTCTTGCCAATGCAATTTGCGCCCTCGGAATTATTGATGAGAAAAAATTCGCTCTCTGACCACTTCTCCCACCACTTTCGGCTGACCCGCTAGCAAGTGTAAATCTTCACAAGAAAGGCTAAAGCCCGGTTGTTCTAACTTTAACTCAGAAAACGGGCTTTCTGGCGGCACCTGCAATGTAGCATCTACCAAACCGAGGTTCGATTTAAACTTACCGGGAAATAACAGTAATTCGGATTCTAACAGACTGAAATTTGGGATCGAAAATGGCAGGGGTAGGCGGAAAGTATTGGGGTTGTAGTCGAGACTGCACAAGTGCCGATCGCCTTGCGAAACCCTCACGCGATCGCGAGTTCCCTTCTCCCAAGTAAATTCTGCCATTTCTTTCGGCAAACCCCAGATGCCGCGACCCCCCTCTACGGAATCCGGATTATCCACATAAATGTGAGAAATCCAACTGCCCACTTCTATGCCATAGCGAACGATTGCCCCCAACACGATTAACTCGTTGTACTGCAATATCGAGTCCCCTCCATATTCGGCGAGGTACACCCCACCTACGGTTTTACCCGGCCAAATTTCCACAATGTCCAGGGTAGCGGGTACGCGCGATCGCACCCGATGGGTATCGATGAGATGGAGGGTTTGTACGGCATGTCCGCTCAGGTTCCAAGGTGGAGGTGGATAGGTCATAGTTTTGCTACATTATCCGTGCTAAATTGACTTTAATGCTTCATTGTCGCGCGCGATCGCTCCCCAATTCCTCTACCCAAAGATAGAAACCGCTCGATTTTTAACAAAATTTAGCAATTTTTTCCGGAGTGCAAGCCTCTCGGTGCCGAAGGAATTCCCACGCTTTCCCGTGCCAATGACGCGCCAGCTTAGCCGGAGTGGGAAACCCGAGGTCAAGGGAATCTGTCTGTTCCCTCAAACCTTTTTGGTGTCATTTTTTCCGCTCTTAATTGTTGTCTCGTATCACCGGTAACGAACGGTTTCCCCAGAGTTTGTCATAATAAACTATCTTTGTGGGCAAAAATCATTGATGGAATAAGGAGGAATAACGATGAGAGAATCTATCCGAGGAGAGATGACTTGGAAACCCGATGGAGTAATGGGGCGAACCTTGTATTTGCGGCTCTCCCCCCACGATCGCTGGCGCTCTTACAAAGAATTTCCCCAGTATGTCATTCCCGACTCCCCAGGCAATTCCCAAGGATATAAGACCTTCGTCTCTTTACTGAGACAGCAATGGAAAGTTGTGTAAGATGCTGTCCGGAAAAAGAGCTGTAAAACAATGAGTTAGGGTAGGCAGACTATAGCGGTGTGGCGCATTCGGAACCCCCAGACAATTGCAGCAGCGTTTTCCCCAAAACCTGTAAACCCGTCACCATAAAAACCGAAAATCGAGCGTGAGGAACTAACGATGACAGAGGCACAAACAGGTCAAATGACATGGAAACCCAATGGCAAAACCACAGATGCTTTGCATCTGCGTCGTGAAAGCGATGCCGAGTGGCGATCGTACAGAGAATTCCCGGAATATATCAAGCCCGATCCGCCCGGATTTTCTCCCGGTTATGCCACCTTTCTGGCATTATTAAAAGAAGAATGGGAACTGATTTGAAGCGTTTCGCCGACACTGTATCGGGCAGATTTTTTGAGAACCAACCAGACATATATAACCAAACCGGATTTGGTAAGGTACCAAATCCGGTTTAGAGTCGGATACTATGGGAGAAAGCCCGCCGAGAGAGAGCGAGCTTTCCTCTGTTTCGCCTCTGAGATGAGGGTCGATTCAGGGAGTGGCGAGCGACACAGGCATCAAAGGGCGCGATCGCTCACCTGCAATTTATCCAGACTACTTGGTTTCCGAGAACTCAGCGTCGATCACATCTTCATCGGAACCGCCGCCACCGGAAGATTGCTCCTCACCTGCGCCTGGGGCACCTGCGCCCGGGGCAGCACCTGCGCCGGCTTCAGCACCACCAGATTCTTGGTAGATATTGCTGCCGATCGTGTACAGGGTTTGTTGCAGATCGCTCATCACGGTCTTCATGCGATCCAAATCGTCCTGATTAATCGCCTCGCGCAGGTCAGAAATCAAGCCTTCCACCTTCGTCTTCTCATCAGCCGGCACCTTATCGCCCAGCTCAGACATTTGCTTCTCAGCTTGGTAAGCCAAGGAATCCGCTTGGTTCTTCACATCGATTTTCTCGCGGCGTTCCTTATCTTGCTCTGCATTGGCTTGCGCGTCCTTCACCATGCGATCGACTTCATCGCTCGGAAGCGTAGAAGCACCAGTGATACTGATCGACTGTTCTTTACCCGTACCCTTATCCTTCGCGTGGACATTCAGGATACCATTTGCATCAATATCGAAGGTTACTTCAATTTGCGGCACACCACGGGGTGCGGGAGGAATGCCATCGAGACGGAAAGTTCCCAAGCTCTTGTTATCGCTCGACATTTCCCGCTCACCTTGCAGAACGTGGATTTCCACATTCGTCTGACCATCCACAGCGGTAGAGAACACTTCCGATTTCTTCGTCGGAATCGTGGTGTTGCGCGGGATAATCTTGGTCATTACGCCACCGAGGGTTTCCACACCCAGAGATAGGGGCGTAACGTCAAGCAGCAGGATATCCTTCACTTCACCCGCCAGCACACCGGCTTGAATTGCGGCACCAATGGCTACCACTTCATCCGGGTTCACGGTTTGGTTGGGGTCTTTACCCAGAACCCGCTTCACCAAATCTTTCACAGCGGGAATCCGGGTAGAACCACCCACCAGTACCACTTCATCGATCGCGCTCTTATCCAACTTCGCATCGCGCAGGGCGTTTTCCACCGGAATGCGGCTGCGATCGATCAAGTCAGCGGTCAGTTCTTCAAACTTCGCCCGAGTCAAGGTCAGATCCAGGTGCTTGGGACCTTCTTGAGTCGCGGTGATAAACGGCAGGTTAATTTCCGCTTGGGTGACGCTAGACAGCTCGATTTTGGCTTTTTCCGCCGCTTCGGTCAACCTTTGTAAGGCTTGCTTATCTTTGCGCAGGTCGATGCCTTCTGCTTTCTTGAATTCCTCGGCGAGGTAATCCACAATTTTCTTATCGAAGTCATCCCCACCCAAGTGGGTATCTCCAGAGGTGGCGAGCACTTCAAACACGCCGTCGCCCACTTCCAGGATAGACACGTCAAAGGTACCGCCACCTAAGTCAAATACCAAGATGGTTTCGTTGCTCTTCTTGTCTAATCCATATGCCAGAGAAGCGGCTGTCGGTTCGTTGATAATCCGCAGCACTTCGATGCCCGCAATTTTCCCGGCGTCTTTCGTGGCTTGACGTTGCGAGTCGTTGAAGTAAGCCGGAACGGTAATCACGGCTTGAGTGACTTTTTCACCCAGGTAGGTGCTGGCGTCATCCACCAGTTTCCGCAGCACTTGCGCGGAAATTTCTTCGGGGGCAAATTGCTTGCTGCGCGAGGGGCAGTCTAGCTTGACGTTGCCGTTAACGTTGAGGACTTTGTAGGAAACTTCGGTGGTTTCGTGAGTTACTTCGTCTTCCCGACGTCCGATGAACCGCTTCACGGAATAAAAGGTGTTGTCCGGGTTCATCACCGCTTGACGCTTGGCGATTTGTCCCACCAATTGGTCGCCATTTTTCGCGTAGGCGACTACGGAGGGAGTGGTGCGAAACCCTTCTGCATTGGCAATCACGGTGGGTTTACCCCCTTCCATAACTGCAACGCAAGAGTTTGTGGTTCCTAAGTCAATTCCAACTACTTTGCCCATAAGGTTGTTCTAGCTCCAATTTACTACAATGAAAGGTTTTCGGTTTGTTTTGGTCGGGTTATTTTGGGTTATCCCGCAACTGCATGAATGCAGTAGATCCAGCTTCAATATTTTTTACGGCTACCGATCTCTATAGTGTGGGCGGGCGGCTCTGTGATGAAGGAGTGTTTACCGAACATCCACAGGGACGGTTTGCCCAGAAATGACCGCGATTGGCTTATCAGTGGGGGGCACAGAGCACGGGAGGAAACCCCTACGCCGGCCATTTCGCCCCTCCCTGTGGTCTGCACTGAGCGACGTTCCCGCCTACATGCGTTCCGGACGATCGCGGTCTATGCCGGGGTGGCCCACAAATCTTCTGTTACTTCCAGATCCGGGGTGTTTTCCGGTTCCGGTGCGGGCGTCGGCTCCACTTTCGGGGTCGCATCCACCACCGGGGTCTCTCGAGACGGTGTGCTGTCTGCTCCCGCAACCTGGACTTTTACTACTTTGGGTTGTTGCGCTTCTAATTTGGGTAAGGTTAAGGTGAGAATGCCGTTTTTCAATTCGGCGGTGACGCGATCGCTCACCACCGGTTTGGGAAGCTCGACCACGCGATGGAATTTGCCGTAGCGCAGTTCGGATCGAACGTTGCATCGTTCTGCGCGCTCTGGGTTCGGATCCCGTTGTCCCGCGATCGCTACTCTGGTGCGGCTAACTTGCACGTCGAGTTCTTTCTTTTCTATTCCGGGGAGTTCTACGCGCAGGAGAAATTCCCCGGGGCGATCGCAAAATTCCATCGCCGGTCTCCACGCTCTGTCTCTGGGTTGTGCATAAGTGTGGGAAATTGGCTGGCGCGCCTGGGTTGAATCCTCCCACCGGCTTTCCATTTGACGCTGCCATTGTTCTATCTCACGTAAGGGGTCAAAAACTATCGCCGTTCTCATTGGGTTTCCTCCCTAAACTCTGTTGGGTTTTCAATCAGTGGGTCAAGTCAACCAAATGTGAAGTCTAACTGGAAATTTTGATGCTAAACCCTTCAATAACAAGCGGTTAGTTTTGTGTTTTTGATGGAGTGTTCTGTGGGGTTAGCCTAGTTTCGTTTTTCCGGTTTTGACTATTTATAATTTAGGCGATTTCTCCGGTTGACTGATGGTGGCAAACCGTAACTGGGTTGTTGTAGTTGCCGTCGCATGAGAAAACTGCCTGGTGTCGATCGAGCTGTTCGATCGCCTCAATTTAATGGTGGCAAACTTTGTCTGGAAAATTATGGTGGCAAACCGGAACTCGGGGGTTGTATTTGCCGCCGATTGGGAATTTTTGCCGCCCGGTGGGGCGTTTTTCTCATCTCATCAAATGTACGTTAATGCCGGGGCGTACATCCGACGGCAAACCGAAATGGAGGGGGTGTATTTGCCGTCAAACTCCCTGGGCGCGGCGGGGACAACAGAAAACCTCCGGGTGGCGGGAACCCGGAGGTTTGGCGGTGGAATTTTTCCCGGGGAGGAAAAGACGCGGGCATCAGATTGGCTGAACGTTCCCCGGTTTCTAAACGTTACCGAACCGAGGCGCTAGCCATGCGGGTTGCGAATCGGGGTTCCGCACGGATAGGTGGCGATCGGCGCGCTTCTCGTTTCCGAACTCGCCTCGGAGCGATCGCCGCTGTTAGCTTGGGCGAGTTGGTAGTCTAACTGTAATTTGGTCAGCATTTCCTGACGGCGATCGTAAAGCCGTTTCAGGGGACGCGCGGGGCACTGGTTCATTACATAAGCGGCGATAATCGGCAAGGCGATCGTGCTGTCGGTGTAGCACACGATGGTACTGGGCAGCTCGTGGGGATCCACTTTGCCCCAGCTCACCGCTTCGCTGGGGGTGGCACCGGATAACCCGCCAGTATCCGGGCGGGCGTCGGTAATTTGGATGAAGTAGTCATGTCCGCGTTCTTCTAAACCCAAGACTTCGTGAATGTGTGGCTGGGTTTGCAGGAGGAAGTTTTTCGGGGAGCCACCGCCGAGGATGATCGCCGCACTTTTGCCCGGAATGTCGGACGCGCTGTCGCGGGCCGCATAGGCGATCGCGGCGGTTTCGTTCACGTCAATCGAGGGGTCGATGACCAGTTTGGATTCTTCTAGGGCGATCGCGGCGACGTTCATCCCAATGGAACTATCCCCCGGAGAAGAGGTATAGAGCGGCACCCCACATTCATAGGCGGTGGCGAGCAAGCAGGAATGTTCCGCCCCGCGCTGTTGCTCGATTTCCCAGATGTATTTTCCGAGCAGATGGTGAAACTCGGCGGTGCCCATCCGCTTTTGAAAGGCATCGGAAAGCAAAATTTGGCGGATGAAGGCGTCGGTTTCGAGCAAGACGTCGTAATCGAAAATGATGTCGTAAATTCGCACCTGCCCCTCTTCGCGCAGCTTCACATCATCGAGAAAGGGGTTGGCGGCGTATAGGTTGAGTCCGAGTCCGTAATGAATATCGTGGTAGAGATTGGCACCGGTGCTGATGATGTAGTCGATAAAGCCTTCGCGCATCATCGGCGCGATCGCGGACATGCCTAACCCCGTGGGGGTCATCGCACCGGTGAGGCTCAGCCCCACGGTGACTTCTGGGCGCATGACTTTTTGGCTGAGCAAATGACAGATTTCTCGCAACCGCGCTGAGTTGTAGGCGGTGAAGTATCCATCAATCAAATCCACAACGCTCACCTGAGCCGAAATGGGGGTTGGGTGGATCTTGTGACCGATCGGTTGAGACATTTTGACACTCCGAAACGTTTAAATATAGGCAAAAGATGCCTTTGAGGAAATCTCCTCAAGGGCACATGCAATCTGCAATTGCGAAATTTAGAGGCGGCTGTGGGGAGTGTCTCGGGCGATCTCTGCCGCGATCGCCCATCGCAAAGACTACCCCTCTAGGAGTTCAACCCTTCTGTCGCTTCACAAGTTCAGCGCAGTTGCCTCCTCAATAGGGGTTTGTCTGTGAAACCAAGTCAGTGCCATTTCTCAGGCGAGTTACCTTGAATTCATCCAGACCCCACAGCCAGACATCCAGCTTTTGTAGCAACGCCGATGGATGGCGTTTTATTTTCAAAATTTCTTTAGGGTTTGCGAGCGATCGACCCAGGCAGACGTCCTGAATCAAGACCTTGGGCGTTTTGAGCGCAAGATTCCATCCGAAACCCACTCGCCCGCCTCCACGAACAGGTCGATCGGCTCGTACTCGGCGCTTCGCATCGATCCGTCCAGGATGAAAGCGCCGGATCCCAATGCCGTTTCCGTTTCAATTGCATATCCAGATACCACAGTCCACGCCAAGGGTATCCGGTTCCCGCAAGCAGTTCCAACGTTTTGGATGCTACCTCTCAGGCGAAACTCTATTCTGTTAGTAAATTTTAACATAGGAATTGCGGCAGGAGGCTTTCGATCTAGGAAATTTTACCCGTTTTGGCGGCAGCAGGCCGCAATTGGCAAGGGATTGGATGATTTTTGGCCGATTTTGCCGCAGTTACACCATGCATTAAGGGAAAATTGGATGGTGGGTGGGCAATAGCTGGATTCTGCTTGGCTAGAGGCTTTTGCTCCTTGTGGTCGGGAGGCGGAGCGGCCAAATCGCAAAACTCCCGCAAAAAGTCTAGACGGGGGGGAGGCTGACGCGCTATAGTTAAAGTTCGTGAGTTTCTACGGAAAGCCGATATGCACGCCAGCGAAATTATCCGTTCGATTGAAGCGGAGCAACTCAAATCCGATCTGCCTACCCTCTATGTAGGGGACACCGTAAGAGTCGGGGTCAGAATTAGAGAAGGAGGCAAAGAAAGAACCCAGCCCTACGAAGGCACCGTGATTGCCATGCGAAATGGCGGGATTAACGCCACGATTACCGTGCGCCGGATTTTCCAAGGCGTCGGCGTGGAACGGGTCTTTCTGCTGCACTCGCCTCGGATCGAGAGCATCAAAGTGATTCGACGCGGGAAAGCACGGCGCGCCAAACTGTACTATCTGCGCGATCGCGTCGGTAAGGCAACCCGCCTCAAACAACGGTTTGACCGTCCGCTTTAAATTTAATTTGAAAAAAAAGCATCCTGGGGGTTGACACCAAGCCAAGGGAAGCCTTACAATACTAAAGGGTGAGTCGCAAAAGCGCGTGATTCAGCCCGTGCGCTCTTAGTTCAGTTGGTAGAACGCAGGTCTCCAAAACCTGATGTCGGGGGTTCAAGTCCTCCAGGGCGCGCTGAACCATCTTCCCAAAACATCTACCCGAAAGTATTGATGCTGTGAATTCAGCGCTCGATCGAGTAACTTTCGGGTAGAATTATTGTCTGGGTGGTTCAAACAGTATTGATAAAGCAAGATACAAGTTAAGCTGGGCGGCGAGTGACGCCAAAAGATGTAGATTGGCGGATAGAACGGCGCTACAGTTAGCTGTTGTCAAAAAAGAACTGCCTAATGTTGAGAACAGTTAGGGGAGTAAAGAGCGATTGTGGCCAAAAAAAACGAAGCAGAAATGAAGCAAACGGATAGCGGTTTCAGTCCCGCCAAGTTTTTACAGGAAACAAAAGAAGAACTGGCTAAGGTCGTTTGGCCTTCTCGGCAGCAGCTAATTAGTGAATCGCTAGCCGTACTTTCGATGGTGACTCTCTTTGCCGGCTTAATTTACTTGGTCGATAAATTTTTTGGTTGGGCAGCTACACAGGTGTTCGGATGACTTTTGCATCGGACGACGCAAGAGAGAAATCTCAACCGTCAGACTCAGAAGATTCAGGAGAATCAAAACCGGCGAAACCTCGCTGGTATGCGGTTCAGGTGGCTTCCGGCTGTGAAAAGCGGGTGAAAGCGACCTTAGAACAGCGGATTCAAACCCTGGATGTTGCTGACCGGATTTTGCAAATCGAAATTCCCCAGGCTTCTGCGGTGAAAATTCGCAAAGACGGCAGCAGGCATCAAACGGATGAAAAGATTTTCCCTGGATACGTGCTCATCCAAATGGCAATGGATGATGAGAGTTGGCAGGTTGTCAAAAATACCCCTCATGTGATTAACTTTGTGGGGTCAGAACAAAAACGCCGTTATGGACGAGGACGCGGACACGTCAAACCTCTGCCGTTGAGTTATTCGGAAGTCGAACGGATATTCAGGCAGCGGGAAGAAGCGGAGCCAGTGGTGAAAACCCACTTGGCACCGGGAGAAAAAATTGAGGTGACATCCGGCCCGTTCAAAGATTTTGACGGCGAAGTGATTGAAGTCAGCCCAGAGCGCAGTAAACTCAAGGCGCTTTTGTCTATTTTCGGACGAGATACGCCAGTAGAACTGGAATTCAATCAAGTTCGCAAACTCAGTTGAAGCAGCTAACACAATAAATGGCAAAAAAAGTAGTTGCGGTGATCAAGTTGGCGATTAATGCGGGCAAAGCCAACCCAGCACCCCCGATCGGACCGGCACTCGGTCAGCATGGCGTGAACATTATGATGTTCTGTAAAGAATATAACGCCAAAACCGCTGACCAAGCTGGTTTAGTGATTCCGGTAGAAATTTCCGTCTATGAAGACCGAAGTTTTACCTTCATTCTCAAAACCCCTCCCGCCTCGGTGTTGATTAAAAAAGCCGCAGGAATTGACAAAGGTTCGGGCGAACCGAACCGCAATCAGGTGGGGCAAATTACCCGCGCTCAACTTCAGGAAATCGCTGAAACCAAAATGCCGGATCTCAATGCCAACGACATTGAGGCGGCAATGCGAATTGTGGAAGGAACGGCCCGCAATATGGGCGTGAAGATCGCAGACTAGGCGATCGCCTATTGCACTTGAGTTGAGATTCGATCGCTTCGCAATGGAAAAACATCTGCGATCGCAAATCTCATCCACTTGACCCATTCAAGGGGCAGAGGATATGCCTCGCTAACGACCCCAGGAGAAACCAATGCCAAAAAAAATCTCCCGTAGATTACAAGAACTGAGAAAAAAGGTCGAAGAGCGACCCTACGAACCACTAGAGGCGATTAAACTTCTCAAAGAAACCGCCACAGCTAAATTTCCCGAATCCGCCGAAGCCCACATTCGGTTGGGGATCGATCCCAAGTACACCGACCAACAGCTTCGGACCACGGTGGTTCTGCCGAAAGGCACCGGCCAGGAAGTGCGGGTGGCTGTTATCGCACGAGGCGAAAAAGTGACGGAAGCCACCAGCGGCGGTGCCGATGTGGTAGGATCGGAAGACCTGATTAACGAAATCCAACAAGGCCGGATGGATTTCGATAAGCTGATTGCAACGCCGGATATGATGCCGCAGGTGGCAAAACTCGGGAAGTTGCTCGGACCACGGGGTCTGATGCCTTCTCCCAAAGGCGGCACCGTTACATTTGACCTCGCCCAAGCGATTAACGAGTTCAAAGCCGGTAAACTGGAATTCCGTGCCGATCGCACCGGAATCGTTCATATCCTCTTCGGTAAGGTATCCTTTTCCGAACAGGATTTGATGACTAACCTCAAGGCGTTGCAAGAAACGATCGATCGCAACCGTCCTTCCGGCGCGAAAGGCCGCTACTGGCGCAGCGTTTTTGTGTCGTCCACAATGGGACCTTCGATTCAAGTCGATGTCAATCAGCTACGCGACTTTAAGATGACCGAGGCGGCCTAAAATCCAAATGGTCAATTCGGGATCTGGCGCGATCGTAGAGAATCTACCCACTCGTCAATCCCATTTCCCTTCGCCTAATTAAATAGCACAGTAGCCGTAGAGAGCAGGTGCCAACCCGATTGGCTTAATTTCCCTGCCGAGGTTCCGCATGAATTCCCCACTGTAAAGCCCCCGCGATCGCCTGCGATCGCCTGGGGCACGGTGGGTGCGCGACCCCGGCTGCATGGCCGGGGTTTTTGATTGGCAAGGGACTCGAACTCGGTCAATCCAAGGGAAATTTTGACAACTGGCGATCCTCAGGTAGAATAAGAGATTGTCTGCCAACAATCAGCAATCTACAATCTACAATCGCACCCCAGTTTCCATCCCCAGCCGTAAAGGAGGTGAAAGCCTATGGGCAGAACGTTAGAAGACAAAAAAGCGATCGTCGAGGAACTCAAACACAAATTGAGTGACACCGACATGACAATCGTCATCGACTACAAAGGGGTCTCCGTTGCCGAGATTTCCGAATTGCGAAATCGTCTGCGCGAATCGGGAGCCATTTGTAAAGTCACCAAAAATACCCTCATGCGACGGGCTGTTGAGGAAGACGAGCAGTGGAAACCCATCCAAGAATTCCTCAAGGACTCTTCTGCATTTCTGTTCGTCAAAGACGATCTCAGCGGTGCCATCAAGGCATACCAAGCCTTCCAAAAAGCCACCAAAAAAACCCAACTTCGCGGTGGCGTTATGGAAGGGCGGGTGCTGAGCGAAGATGAAGTCAAGGCGATCGGTGAATTGCCCTCCAAGGAAGAACTCATCGCTCAAATTGCCGGTACCATCCAGGCGGTGACCTCCAAAGTTGCCGTGGGTATCAACGAAGTTCCCACTTCGATTGCCCGGGGTCTCAACGCTTACGCCGAAAAAGAAGGCAGCCCGCAAGAAGAAGAGCAAGCTGCCTAGATATTCACCCGATCGCGTCGCGATTCGTTCGCAATCCGTAACGAATCGTCAACCCATTTCACGTTTGATTGCTTACTAACCTTAAAATAATAGGAGTCAATCCATGTCTGCTGCAACTGACGAAATTCTCGAAAAGTTAAAATCTCTGACCCTGCTGGAAGCTTCCGAACTGGTCAAGCAAATCGAAGAAACCTTCGACGTGAGTGCTGCTGCGCCGGCAGGTGGCATGATGATGATGCCTCCTGGTGCGGCTGGGGCTGCGGCGGCAGAAGAAGAAGAAGAGAAAACCGAATTTGACGTCATTCTCGAAGAAGTTCCCGGCGACAAGAAGATTGCTATCCTCAAAGTGGTTCGGACTTTGACCGGATTGGGCCTCAAAGAAGCCAAAGAAATGGTGGAATCTGCACCCAAGCCCATCAAAGAAGCGGTTGCCAAAGATGCGGCAGAAGATGCCAAGAAGCAGCTTGAAGATGCAGGCGCTAAAGTGAGCGTCAAGTAAGCTTTATAGCTTATAAAGCGTTGCTACTTTTGTAGCAGTAGGGTGGGCATTGCCCACCCTACAAATCGTCTGTATGCCTAGGGGGTGGTGGGCAGCACACGAAAAAAAGACGAAAGTTTGGTAGCCCCGTAACTTTAGTTCGGGGCGGAAAAACGAACGCTTGTTTCAACAA
>NZ_JAYFEQ010000792.1:0-2544 GCF_055795085.1 Phormidium sp. CCY1219
GGCAACCTCGGCAACGACAGCATCCAAGGAGATGCCGGAGACGACAACATCTCAGGCAACGACGGCGACGACATCATCAACGGCGGAACCGACAACGATCGCATTTCCGGGGATGACGGCAACGATCGCATATTCGGAGATGCAGGCAACGACAACATCACCGGCGACCTCGGCAACGATATCATCAACGGCAACGACGGCAACGATAACATCACCGGCAACGACGGCGAAGACATCATTCACGGTGACGCCGGAGACGACATCCTCCAAGGCAACGACGGCCAAGACTTGCTGTATGGCGACGGCGACAACGACATCATGACGGGAGACGCCGGAAACGACACTCTACATGGTGGCGATGGCAACGACCAAATGAGTGGCAACGACGATCGCGACTTGATATTTGGCGACAGTGGGGATGATGCGATCGCCGGAGACAACGGCGAAGACACCCTACATGGCGGAACCGGCAACGACTTAATGAGTGGCAACGCCGACAACGACATCCTCTACGGCGATGACGGCAGCGACACGATGACCGGAGATGATGGCGAAGACTTCCTCTCCGGTGGCGCAGGGGATGACCAAATGAACGGCAACGACGGTCAAGACCTCCTTTTCGGCGATGGCGACAACGACATCATGGCCGGAGACAACGGCGATGACACCCTTCACGGCGGAACCGGCAACGACCAAATGAGTGGCAACGCTGACCAAGACCTCCTCTTCGGCGAAGACGGCAACGACCAAATGACCGGAGATGGAGGAGAAGACACCCTTCACGGTGGCGCAGGAGATGACCATATCAGTGGCAACGACGGTCAAGACCTCCTCTACGGCGATAGCGACAACGACACCATGACAGGAGACGCCGGAGAAGACCTCCTCTATGGCGGAACCGGCGACGATCGAATGAGTGGCGGTAGCGAAAACGACCTCCTCTACGGCGAAGACGGCAACGACCAAATGGCCGGAGACGGCGGCGAAGACCTCCTCTACGGTGGCGCAGGGGATGACCAAATGAGTGGCAACGACGGCGAAGACCTCCTCTATGGCGATGGCGACAACGACATCATGGCCGGAGACAACGGCGACGACACCCTCTACGGCGGCGCAGGCAACGACGAAATGAGTGGCGGCAACGACATCGACCTCCTCTACGGCGAAACCGGAGAAGATATCCTCGCCGGGGATGCGGGAGACGATAGTTTATTCGGTGGCGAAGATGACGACGAACTCTACGGCGGCGACGGCGACGATTTCCTCGTCGGTGGCGCAGGTGCCGATTTCCAAGATGGCGGCGCAGGTGACGATACGGTATCTTACTTCAACTCCCCCGCACCCATTTACGTCCACCTGCAACCGGGACGCGGCGTCGGTGGCGATGCCGAAGGCGACAAAATTCGCAACGTCGAAAACGTCGAAGGTTCCGAATATAACGATACCCTGATCGGCGATAACGGTGCCAACGTCCTCAGCGGATTAGGCGGCGACGACATCCTCGATGGCAAAGTCGGTTCCGACACCCTGATCGGCGGCAGCGGCAACGACTATATCGACGGACGCCAAGACAGCGACCTCCTCGACGGCGGATTAGGCAACGACAGCATTCTCGGACGTTCCGGGGATGACACGATCGCCGGTGGCGCAGGTACAGATATCCTCGATGGCAGTTCCGGCGACGACTCCATTCACGGTGGCGCAGACGATGACGAAATTTCCGGCGGTTCCCACAACGATATCTTAATTGGCGACAGCGGCAACGACCTGATCGATGCCGGTTCCCACAACGACTATATCGACGGTGGCGCAGACAACGACACCCTCAACGGACACTCTGGCGATGACAGCATTTTCGGCGGAGAAGGCAACGATCTGCTGTTCGCACATACCGGCAACGACCTGCTGCATGGCGGCAAAGGCGAAGATACCCTCTATGCCGAAAAAGAAAATAACGTCCTCTTCGGCGGACTCGACAACGACCATTTATATAGTGGCGCGGGTCAAGATACCTTCATGCTTGGCGTCGGGTTTGGGGTGGAATTTATCTATAACTTCGACTTCGCCAAAGACAAATTTGGGTTTATCGGCGACCTCACCGAAAACCTAATCTCCTTCACCGCCGGTACTAACGAATTTATCAACGATACCCTGATCCATTTCACCGGCAACAACGAACTCCTCGGCGTCCTCAAAGGCATCCGCATCGGCGGCGAACCCACTGCGCCAGAAGTTTCGGTGATTCCCGAACTCACCATTGCCGAACTCCCCCCCGAAACCGAAGCGCAACCCAGCGAACCCACTCCCAACCCCAGCGCAGATACCACCCCTGCGCCAGTGAACTTTACTCCACCCTCAGCGGTTAACCCACCCGTCTCGCAACCCCCAGCGTCACCCACCGCGCCGGTTTCGGAAACCCCCGTCACAAATAACCCGCCGGTGTCGGAAACCCCGGAAGAACCCACCGCGCCAGTGTCGGAAACTCCCGAACAACCCACTGCACCAGTTTCCGAAACCCCAGTCACAAATAACCCGCCAGTGTCG
>NZ_JAYFEQ010000793.1:0-247 GCF_055795085.1 Phormidium sp. CCY1219
AGTAGCCATTACCCCCGAAGGGAAACGAGCGGTCTCGATATCGTATGAGAAAACCCTGAAACTGTGGGATTTGGAGACCGGGATGGAACTGGCCACCCTCACCGGGCATAGTGGCGAGGTAAATGCAGTAGCCATTACCCCCGACGGGAAACGAGCCGTCTCGGCATCGGATGATACAACCCTGAAACTGTGGGATTTGGAGACCGGGATGGAACTGGCCACCCTCACCGGGCATAGTGACGATGTA
>NZ_JAYFEQ010000794.1:0-19628 GCF_055795085.1 Phormidium sp. CCY1219
TATTGCCCACAGCCAGATGCAGCAGTTGAATTTCGCCGCAATGTAAAAAAATGTTAAGCAAGTGTGGGGTATTACCCCTTACTGTGCTAGAGTAGTTCCAGTAGATGCACCCTGATGGCAACGCCCGCTTTCCAAGTGGGCGTTTTTTTTATGGGGGAGTGGGTATTCTCGCATCAGACACCATCCCCCGATAGAATCAAGTCGGTGGTTGTCCCGAAGTGCTGCTCGCAAGCGTGATGTAATGGCACGAAAGCAAACTGGAAAAGCAAACTCGATATTGATGCAGGTCCTCGGAGGATTTGGACTAATTGCTGGTGCAACCTATCCGTTTCGATCGCTGCTGGTTTGGATCCAGAACCCGCATCTGCTCAATTTCGTTTGGGTGCCAATTTGGCTGAATGTGGGGGTGGGGATTGCTCTTTATGCGGGATTGCTGTTTCCGGGGTTGAACTGGATCGACGGGGCGATCGCTTCCCTGTCGGTTCAACTCGACTCCTTCATCGCCAGCTTACCCACATGGCTCAGTTTTATCGCGATTCTCGATAACTTTCTGGGAATTATCCTGCGAGTGCTGCTGGTGGGGTTGCTGCTGATTGCGACGGGATTTTTAATCGTGCAATTCGGGGCAATTTTGGGTGCGCCCTGGTACGGGCAACTCTCGGAACAGTTAGAACTGCAGCGAGTGGGGAAACTTCCCGCCGCAGAACCGCTTACTCCTTTTAGTATCGCGCGCGATATTTGGCGATCGCTGATGTTTGAAGTGAAAAAAATCGTCCTCGCCGCAATATTGGGGGCTTTTCTGGTTCCCTTGTATGGGATTCCCGGAGTGGGAACCGTCGCCGCTACCATTGGCGGAGTGGCGATCGCCGCTATTATTGTCTGTCTCGACTTTCTCGATGCACCTTTAGAACGTCGCCGCCTGCGCTTTCGCCGCAAATTGGCAATTGTTTTGCGCGCCCTTCCCGCCAGCGCCAGTTTCGCCGTCATCTGTTTGATACTCATCAGCATTCCCCTGCTCAATTTACTCGCAGTTCCGTTATGCGTTGCTTCCGGAACCCTGTTTTTTTGCGATCGCATTTGGCCAAAATTTCGCGAAAGAAACTAATTCGGGGTATGCTTGCAAAGAAAAAAACGCCTCGCCGAGAGGCGTTTTTTCCGGCGTCTCCATCAGTTTGATTGGGGCTATTTTTACTTTGCTTTAATCTAGAGGATGGAGACGCCCGAGACTGTCTGTAGTTGTGATAATTTCGATTTGCGATCGCGCTCATCAGCTTATCAATACCGGGGAAACCATGCTGGGATATCTCTGTTTTTCCACCATGCTAGAACCGGATGTTATGGAATATCCAGATAGTGGCAAAATCGGGGTGTTTGCCGGTTCCGCCCCGGGAGGCGCAAAGGAAACGCGAACGTTGAGTCGGTTTTTTCCCCATGATTCCCAGGTGAATTATTGGGAAGGGTAAGTATAAAATCGAAGCGGGCGATTGAAATACCGCCGTGGCAAGCTTGCGTCCGCCTACGCGGACTAATGTGTGACGCTTTGTGACTCATTGACTCGTTCCCAGGCTGACGCCTGATAACGAGACCAACGAGAACAATTTTTGTATAAAATTCGATTAAGCCATGTGAAAATTTTTCCACCACAAAATACTCACAACCAAAGCAGAAAGCAACCCAAACCAGATAAAATATGCAGCATTTGTGGTTTTTTGCGCTTTCGGAACTTCCCACCAGTTGCTCGGGCGAATATTTTGCACGGAAAAGGTGAGGACTCCGGCTAAATTGAGGCAAATTAAGTTAGTTAACACGAGCAAAAGGGAACCCACTGCTGCTTCCCATTGTCCGGAACCGAGCAACATTCCAAAAGTGACTACGGGAGGTAGTAATGCCACGGAAACCATGACTCCCACAATGGCATTGGTGATTCCCGAGGTAAAGGAAAATGCCCCGGCGATACCCGATGCTAACGCCAGGATAACATCAGAAACGTGTACGCTGGTTCGAGAGGCTATTTGCGGAATTTGTAAGCTGACGGGGATAAAAAATCCGACACAAATTGAAAATCCGAGAGCGAGAGAGATGCCAATACTGCCGACTTTTAATGCTTTTTTGGCTAGAGACATATCGGCGAGAGTGGTGGCGAGAGATAAAGCCATATTTGGGCCGAGTAAAGGGGCGATAACCATTGCGCCGATAATGATGGTTTCCTCATTGCGTAACAGACCGATCGCGGCGATGATGGTAGAGAGAAGCACCATTAACAGATGATTGGCGGTGAGACCTACGGCGCGATTGACATCTTCATAAAGTTCGTGACGGTTAATGCGCGATCGCTGCGGGTCTAATTCCACATCTGGCTTAATTTCCGTCAGATCCGGTGGCGTTTCCGCCGGCAATTCCGGGCGCGGAATTATCGCTTCCACCGCCATGACTACAATTTTAAAACCCTCTAAATCGGAAAAGCGCCGTTGTATTCTGTCGATCGCCGCTTCTGCTTCTTGAGAAGACATGAGAATTTTCACAATACTGCGATCGGCCCAAAGGTGAACTTGCCAAATACCGCGAATGGATTGGTCTTCCAGAACTTTTTCGATTTCATGGGCGTTTTCTTGCGGTAAAAACACTTCCAGTTGACGGAGACTCATGGGTTAAGAGGTTTGTGAAAAAAAACTAAAGGGGGAAGTAATAATCTAGCATTGTTACAGCATTCGCGCCCTAAGTCTATAGGTAGATATTCTCAGTCTCGTTCGGGGGAGCGATGGGCGATTGAAATACCGCTGTGGCAAAGTAACGAAAAAGCGCGCACTCTGAGAGAGTGAGGTGAACAAACTTACTTTGCCTACGCCGGCTAATTTAACACAGTTTTTTGACAAGCAAATTTTCTATTGTACCCTTGTTCCGGCATGCATGATGAAATGTAGAGAACATGGCATGCCACCTCTCTACAGGCGGTAGTTTTCTAAACAGCTCTCGATTGAAAGTCCGCGAAATCTCGAATTGTTTCACAGCTCAACCGGAAATATATTACTCTCGTCGTGTAGGGAAACGGTCGTGCTTTTCTCACTTATGTAGCGTTAGTTCCGGCTGGGGAAGAGGGACGCCAAATTTTAATCGTGCCGTTGCCATTGTTCGCATGTCACACCTCAATGGCTTTGCCAGCACTGCTACTGATGAGAGTGGCATTAGCGGGATGGATGGCCACAGAATTAACGGTATGCGAATAAGAATCGAAATCAGACCATTGCAATCGATACATTACCGCACATCGGATGTTTTTAGCTATTCTTGCGATATTGCCAACCAGGGTAGCCGTTTGACAGGGGGTTGGTGCGTGAGCCCCGGATTGGACTGGGGTGAAATTGCATCGGTGGGGGTCATGTATTTTACGGTGGGTGGTGGGTGATGGTGGGGGCAGTGTTGGGAGGCTCCAAGTGGGGGCGTAAGGTAGCACCCCCTTTCATCTGAGCGATCGCCGTGCTACTCTGTGAAGAATCGCTAAACTAGATTAGTAAGTCAACACCCGCGACTACCCGCCAACCCTCGACTGCGATGCTTCATATCAAGCGCCTAGAGCTGACGAACTTCAAATCCTTTGGTGGCACCACGGTCATTCCGGTGCTGCCCGGGTTTACCGTGGTTTCTGGCCCCAATGGTTCTGGAAAGTCCAATATTCTAGACGCTCTGTTGTTTTGCTTGGGCATTTCCACCTCAAAAGGAATGCGGGCGGAACGGTTGCCCGATTTAGTCAACCACAATCAAGCCCGCAGTCGCGGTACGGTAGAAGCCAGCGTTACCGTCACCTTTGACCTCGGCGAAAATTCCCCCTTTGAAGAAGAAGTGGTACCCAACGTGATGGACACCGTTTCCGTGGCGGAAGTGGCACCGGAAACCCCGATAGTAGAGGAAACTGCGCCAGAATCCCCAGACAGCGGCGCGCAGGCGGCGCAACTGCTGGCGGAAGTGACCCCGGAAACCCCGGTAGTGGAGGAAACTGCGCCCGAATCCCCAGACAGTGGCGCGCAGGCGGCGCAACTGCTGGCGGAAGTGACACCGGAAACCCCGGTAGTGGAGGAAACTGCGCCCGAATCCCCAGACAGTGGCGCAGAGGCGGAAGACGCCAGCGCGCCGGGGGAAGAGGAAGAGATTCGAGAGCAGGAAAATCCCGAACCGCAGGAGGGAAATGGCACAGTTGCGCCAGAGGCGGGGGAATCCGCCGTGGCGCAAGGGCCGGAAACGCCGGAATCGGAGAGTGAATCGAAAAATGAATGGAGCATTACCCGGCGACTGCGGGTGACGAAGGGGGGAACCTACACCTCGACCTACTATATGGATGGGGAACCCTGCACCCTGACGCAGTTACACGAGCAGATGAACCGCCTGCGGATTTATCCAGAAGGCTACAACGTGGTGCTGCAAGGGGACGTGACGGCGATTATCTCTATGAATGGTAGAGAACGGCGGGAGATTATCGACGAATTGGCAGGCGTGGCGGCATTTGACCGCAAAATCGCCCAAGCTAAGACTAAATTAGATGAAGTCAAAGAGCGTGAAGACCGCTGTCGGATTGTGGAAAAAGAGCTGACAGTGCAGTTAGAGCGCTTGGCGAAAGACCGGGCGAAAGCGGAGCAATATCAAAAGCTGCGCGGCGAGTTGCACGAGAAAGAGCAGTTGGTGGCGGTGTTGAATTATCGCTTGCTGAAGCAACAAAGCTGGAAACTGCGCGAGCAAATCGAAGCGGGCGATCGCTTCATCAGTGAATTGCGAAACCAGATTACCACCATCAGCGGCGACATCCAAAAAGCTAGTAGTCATTTAGAAGAACTCAACGCCAAGGTCAAAGCTCTCGGCGAAGAAGAACTCATAGCCCTGCAATCTTCCCTCGCGACCCAAGAAGCTCAAGAGCGACAACTGCAGCAACGACAGCAAGAACTGGAAAGCGCCCGCGAACAAACGCGAAGTGCATTAGCACAAAATCAGCAAGAAGTCAAGGAGCTTCAAGAAAATTTACAAAAGCGGGAAGAAGAGCGGGAATTAGAGAAAAAAGCGATCGCCGCCGTACAGCAGAATCGGGACGAGACCCAGAAACTGCTGCAGGCGAAGCGCGAACAAGCCAGCGCGATCGCCGCCGCCTCGGAAGAATGGGTGCAGCAGCAAACCACCCTGCACCGGCAAATCGAAACCTTGCAAAAAACCCTCGACCCCCAGCGCACGGAACAAGCCCGCTTGAGCGAGCGACGGGGACAGTTGCTCGAAAAAATTGCCGAGCAAGAACAAACCCACGCGCAAAGCCAGCAAGAACTGAGCCAGAAAAAGCTAGCCCTGAGCGAACTCGATCGGCGGCACAAGGCGGCGATCGCAATGGTTCAATCCCTCGCGGAAAAATTAGCCGCCGCCGAAGAAGAACTGCAAGTGCAGCAAGAGACGCAAAAAAGGCTCCTGGAAGAACAACGCTCCAAACAGCGGCGCTTAGATAAACTCGAAGCCCAAACCCAAGCCATGCAAGAAGCCAGCGGTACGGGAGCCAGCAAAATTATCCTGCAAACCGGCATTCCGGGGGTGTGCGGCGTAGTGGCGCAATTGGGACGAGTAGACCCGCACTATCAGCGCGCCCTGGAAACCGCCGCCGGCGGGCGGTTGGGATTTGTGGTGGTAGAAGATGACAAAGTAGCCGCCGCCGCGATCGAACTGCTGAAACAAAAACGCGCCGGTCGAGCCACGTTTTTACCCTTAAACAAAATCAGACCGCCGCGATTTTCCCCGATGGATGCCCTGCGAAATGCCCCGGGATTTATCGATTATGCGGTAAACCTGATCGAATGCGATCGCCCCTACCTGCAGGTGTTTGCCTATGTTTTCGGCAGCACCGTCGTCTTCGAAACCTTAGATTTAGCGCGCTCTTTTTTAGGCAAAGCGCGCATCGTCACCTTAGACGGAGAACTGCTCGAAACTAGTGGAGCTATGAGCGGCGGGAGTTATTCCCATCGGTCTACCTTGCACTTCGGCACCGGTAGCAGCAGCGACTCGGAAGAAACCACCGCCTTGCAAGAGCGGCTCGAACAAATCGAAGCCGTGTTAGAATCGTGCAGCTTTGCGATCGCCAACGCCACCGCCGAAGTCAAACGGCGATCGGGCGAATTAATGGAAGCCAAGCAGCAGCAGCGAGAGCTACAGCTATTTTCCGAGCAACTCCACAAAGAAATTGGCACCCTGCAAACCACCGGCGAGCAGTTGCAGCAGCAATTGGTCAAAAATCGCCAAGAATTGGTCAAAGCCGAAGCCCAATTACAGCAATTAGCCGCCGAAGTGCCCGCCCAAGAGACCCAGTTGCAGCAGTTGCGCCACGCTTTAGCCGCAATGGAAGAATCCGGGCAAAATCGCGAATGGCAGGAAATCCAGGCCCAGGTGCGCGACCTCGAAACCCAGTCGCAAGAGTGGGAACAGTCCCTCAGTGCGGCACAGTTGCGCTTGCAAGATTTAGGCAATCAGCATCAGCGCATCGAGGAGAAAATCCACGAGGCGAAACAGCGCGCCGAAGGGTTGAGCCAGCACGAAAACCAATCCAAGGAGAGCATCGCTCAGGTGGAGGCTCAGCTCAAGCAAATCGGCGATCGCCTCGCCCAAACCCGTCAGGGGTTAGAAGAAATCGAAGCCAAACTGGGAACCGAAAAAGAAATGCGCGATCGGGCAGAAGCTAAATTGCGCGACCTGCATCTGGGCCGACAGCAGCTCGAATGGCAACTGCAAAAGCTGCAAGAAACCCAACAGGGGCGGCGCGAGCAATTGGCAGCCCTGAATGAAGAACTGCAACAGAAAGCCGCCGAATTGCCCGATCCGCCGCCCAAGGTGCCGGACAACATGGAGAATCGGTTGGCGAGCGAGGTGCAAGAACTGCAAAAAGAGGTGCGATCGCTGCAAAAACGCATTACCGCAATCGAACCGGTGAACATGCTCGCCCTGGAAGAATACGACAGCACCCAAACCCGCCTGCAGGAACTCAGCCAAAAACTCTCCACCCTGGAAGGAGAGCGCACCGAAATCCTCCTGCGGATCGAAAACTTCACCACCTTGCGACTGCGCGCTTTCCAAGAAGCATTCGATGCAGTCAATGAAAACTTTAAAACCATTTTCGAGGAACTCTCCGAAGGAGATGGCTTCCTGCAACTCGATGACGAGTCTGACCCCTTTAGCAGCGGCCTGAATTTGGTCGCTCACCCGAAAGGTAAGCCCGTCAAGCGTTTGGCCTCTATGTCCGGTGGGGAAAAATCCCTCACTGCCCTCAGTTTTATCTTTGCCCTGCAGCGCTATCGCCCCTCGCCGTTTTACGCATTTGACGAGGTGGATATGTTCCTCGACGGGGCAAATGTGGAACGATTAGCTAAAATAATTAAACAGCAGGCAAATGTTGCTCAGTTTATTGTAGTCAGTCACAAAACGCCGATGCTAAAACTAGCCTCGCGCGTTATTGGCGTGACGCAAGCCCGAGGAGCCTATACGCAAGTTATCGGACTCCAACTCGACGAGAAGAGTAACGTGTTGTGATTTTATTTTCAAGTAATATTAAAGAGAATTCGCTATCGGGATTCAACTTAGAATGACATCTGAACAAATCCGTCTCCGCTCCGATTTATTAAATACCCAAGTCATCACCCGCACCACCGGCAAGCGCCTGGGAGTGGTCAAAGAGCTATTGGTAGACATCGATCGCCGACAAGTCGTGGCTCTCGGTCTGCGCGATAACCTTCTCTCTGTGGCGGGAATGCCCAGGTTTATGCTGCTCAGCAGCATTCAGCAAATTGGTGACGTGATCTTGGTTGAAGATGAAGACGTTATAGAAGATATTGACGTTGATGCCTACAGCAGGTTGATCAACAGTGAAGTGATTACCGAAACCGGCGAGCTGTTGGGCAAGGCGCGCGGGTTTAAGTTTAACGTAGAAACCGGGGAAGTGGTTTCCCTGGTGATTGCCTCCTTGGGATTGCCCCAAATTCCCGAACAAGTGCTGAGCACTTACGAATTGCCCGTGGAGGAAATCGTCAGCAGCGGTCCGAATCGATTGATCGTGTTTGAAGGCGCAGAAGAACGTCTCTCCCAGCTTAGTGTGGGCTTTTTAGAGCGTCTCGGCATCGGCGAACCGCCTTGGGTGCGCGATGAGGAAGAGTCTTTAATCATGCCGACGGCTAAACCGGAAAATCAGCTTCCCACCGGCATCTCGACTCCCGCTAGCGAACCTTTGCGCTCTCCCGCCCGTGTGGCGGAAGAAGTCTGGGATGAGGATGAAGTTTGGGAGCAACAGCAACCCGAACCCCTACGTCAGCCGGCTCGAGAACCCATGTATTACGAAGACGACATGGAAGAAGATAACTGGAGCGAAACCACCGCTCGCGATGTCTATGACACCGATTATGTGGAAGACTACGCGGAGGTTTACGAGGAGCCAGAATATGTGGAGGACTACGAATACGAGAATAATGTAGAAGCCGATGCATGGGCAGAGGAAGAAGCGGAAACTCCCTATACTCCCCCGCGCGTTAACATCCCCGAAAAAACCAAAACTCCCGAATACGAAGAAGAACCGGGTTACTAATCGCGATCGCGCTTGTTGGGGGTTATTCCTTGCACTTTCTCGCAATCGCGCGGCAATAGTGCTGGGCTGGCAAGGATTACAAAAATATTTTGCTATAACTTGGCAACTATTGCAGGCACTCTCCGGGTGCCTTTTTTTTGGCAAAAATTGGCGAATTGCAAATTAAAAATTAGAAATACTCTCGGTCTTCTCGTTTCTTCTCATTCCGAGCATGTGCGGGGAATGGGCTATTTGAGGCTCTGCCTCCAAATAACCCCAAATAACCCCAAATAGCCCCGCACCTGAGAAGGGTGGGGCTAAATTCGGACCGAAGCTCTGACTACGCGGGCTAATTTCTCTGGTTGCAAATAGTTTGGAGGGCACGGCAGGGTTACAATAAAAAGACGAAGCGATCGCTGTTTTGAACTGGTGGCCGCAGGTTGCCCTGGGGGAACCGGTGGCCAGAGAAGGGCGATCGCGTTCTATCCCGTGAAAAAAACCGTTTGAATTTGTAAAAAGCCGATGCTAGACCAAACCACAATCGTTCTGCTATTGTATGTCATTTTAGCGGGAACTTACCTGCTCGTGGTTCCGTTAGCCCTTTATTTTTACCTAAAAAACCGCTGGTATGTGGCGAGTTCTTTCGAGCGCGCTTTCATGTACTTTTTGGTGTTTTTCTTCTTCCCCGGTATGTTTGCCCTGGCTCCATTTTTGAATTTTCGACCCAAGCGACGGGAAATTGAAGCCTAGAGCAAATCCCACCTAAAAGGGGAAAGGATGAAGCATTAAGAATGAAAAATCAAGAATGAAGGAAAAGGAGCGATGGGGAAATGACTCGGTTAAAATCGTTACTGGCACGGAGCGGGGAACGGTTTGTGGCGAGGGATTGGATTTCCCTGTTTGTTACTCGTTTGCAGGTTTAATTCTGGGAAGGAGTCGTAGCTTTATGAGGAAAATCGTTTCTTTTTCGGGAGTCTGGGTTTGACATTCTGAGTTTCAACTTTCCCCTTTTAAAAGTTGTGGTGAATAGTGGAATAATGGGGGCGATGATGAGAAGAATTGATGCGATTGGAATTGGGTTGGGAATTTTTATTGCGGGTGGTGCATTATATTTGGGATTGCAAGTTGCCGGACTCGATAGCATAACGGCGGGGATTTGGAGCCAAGTGCTGTTGGTGGGGGGTGTAGTGGGTTGGTTGCTCACCTATTTATTCCGAGCGGTGAGCGGAAAGATGACCTATCACCAGCAGGTGCGGGATTACGAAAATGCGGTATTAGAGAAGCGCTTAGAAGAACTGAGTCCGGAAGAACTGGAGAAATTGCAAGCAGAAATCGAAGCAGAAAAGCGCGCCAAAGAAACGGGAAAATGAAACAATAGAGAATCTCTCGGGGATGATTGTGGGTAGAGCGCGTACGGGCGCGAAACTGCAAGACATTCGCGAGAGGGAGTGAATCAAATAGCCTAGGTAAATTAAGCCATGACATCGGTTTCCCAGTGCTTTAAGTCCCTGCGCGATCGCCAGCAGTGTGCTTTTATTCCGTTTATCACCGCCGGCGATCCAGATTTAGAGACCACCGCCAAAGCGTTGCGCGTATTAGACGATCGGGGTGCAGATTTAATCGAACTTGGGGTACCCTATTCCGACCCCCTCGCCGACGGACCGGTGATTCAAGCGGCGGCGACTCGTGCGTTACAACGGGGAACCCGCTTGGAACAGGTATTAGAGATGGTCAGGGAGGTTAGCCCCCAGATAAAAGCGCCGATTATTTTATTCACCTATTACAATCCGATTCTCAAGCGAGGATTGTCAGCCTTTTTCACCGCAGCAGCGAAAGCGGGGGTGCGGGGGTTAGTGGTACCGGATTTGCCCCTGGAAGAATCGGAAAAGGTGCTAGAGGTTGCCGATAAGCAGGGGATAGAGGTAATTTTATTAGTAGCCCCCACCAGTCCGGTAGAACGGCGAGAGGCGATCGCCCGTCAGTCGCGTGGATTTATTTATTTAGTCAGCGTCACCGGGGTAACGGGGATGCGGTCCGGGTTGCAATCGCGGGTGGAGGAACTACTCGAACAAATGCACCAAATGACCGACAAACCGATTGGGGTAGGATTTGGGATTTCCTCCCCCGAGATGGCGCGTCAGGTGAAAGCGTGGGGGGCAGATGGGGTGATTGTGGGCAGTGCGTTTGTGAAACGGTTGGCAGATGGGACGCCAGAGTCAGGATTAGCCGCGATCGCCGAATTTGCCGAGGCGCTCAAATCAGCGATCGGCTAGCCGGAAAATCCAGGGAAGCGGACAACGGCGCTAACGAGTTAATTTTCCCGGATTTTCCCCCCAGGGAGCGCTGACTTAACAAAATCTTTCGGTTTGGAACCGGGGGAATGGCGATGTTAAACCGTGGGATTGGGCTAGACTAAAAATTAAGCGATCGCGAAAAATTCGCCCAGGGAGTTGAAGAGGGTAGCGAGAGGAACCCATCCGTTCACCGCCTCCATCCGCCCCTGCGACTTTCCGAGCGGCATTGAGGAGCGATCGCCGATCCTTTCCTTCCCCGGTCTGCCATTGGACGCACCGGTCTGTTTTTAACGGGCAAACACCTATGATGAGTAGAGTATTCAATCGGCTGAGTCTCGGGGCGATGTTGCTCGCCCTCGGCGGCGGTGTAGGAATCGCGGGCAGTCGCTACATAGAAGCGGACAATCGGCAGTGGAAGGGGGGTGCGGCGGTACCCGTGGTGCTACAACCCGGGGCAGAGAATGCCGATGAGACGCGCGACATTGAGCCATCCGCCACCGTAGCGGTTCTCAATCGCCCACCGATGAGCCGCAATTTTATCGCCGTAGCGGCAGCACAAGTCGGTCCGGCGGTGGTAAAAATTGAGGCGATACCAACTCAGATAGAGGAACCAGACAACGGCTTAACGCCCCCATTTTTGCCGAAATTGTTTGGGGAAGAAATGCCCCCGGGCAGAACTCCGATACCGCGCGGGAGTGGGTCGGGGTTTATTATTCACGACGACGGTGGAATCCTCACCAACGCTCATGTGGTGGGGAAAAGCGAAGTGGTGCGAGTGAAGCTCAAGGATGGGCGGGAATTTGAGGGAAAGGTGGTGGGAAGCGATCCGCTGACCGATGTGGCGGTGGTGAAAATCGAGGCGGAGAAACTGCCGGATGTGAAGTTAGGGAAAGCGGCAGATTTGGTTCCGGGACAGTGGGCGATCGCGATCGGGAATCCGTTAGGGTTGGATAATACGGTGACGGTGGGGATTATCAGCGCCACCGGGCGATCGAGTTCGCAAGTGGGGATTCCGGATAAGCGAGTGCGCTTCATCCAAACCGATGCGGCGATTAACCCCGGCAATTCTGGCGGGCCGCTGATTGATGACCGAGGGCAGGTGATTGGGATGACCACCGCCATTCGCGCTGACGCCCAAGGGTTGGGTTTTGCCATTCCCATCGAGACGGCGCAACGGATTGCCAATCAGTTATTGACCGACGGTCGAGCGTCCCATCCCTTTTTAGGGATTCAAATGGTGGACGTGACGCCAGAGGTGCGATCGCAACTGGAACAGAACAACCTAACCCTGCCCGACGCGGCGAGGGTAGCGATCGTGGGGGTATTGGAGAACACCCCAGCGGAAAAAGCGGGTTTGCGTCCTGGGGATGCGATCGAGCAAATTAATGGCATCGAAATTTCCAGCGCCGCCGACGTGCAGGATGTGGTAGAAGCGAGTGAAGTGGGAGAACTGCTGCAAGTGCAAATTAACCGCCAGGGTCAGATCCAAAGCATTGGCATCCGCCCTGGTGCATTTCCAAGCCAGGGGATGATGAATTAGACGGCGGTGAAGCAGGCGATCGCCCAATGGACGCTTTGACCCCCAGCGCTGAGGGAGTCGTTTACCAGCCGTCTGAGTCGGCATCAGCGCCACCTGCATCGCGATTCAACGAACCGGCCTGAGATAAGTGTTCGTCCAGATGCATCCGTTGTTCCATCTTGTGCAGGAAATAGCCCGTCATCATCGCCGATGCCAACAGACCCGCTAAATTTTCCCGGTTGGTGGTCACTTGCACTTCAAAATTCTCAGACGGTAACACTCCCACCAGTCCTTGGACGTTTTGAGAAATGATTTCTTTAATTTCCGGGCTGACGGATTTAGCAACCCGCGCCAACACCTCCGGGGGCTGGTGCTGTAGGTAGTCCAGCAGAGAGTTGGCATCTACATTATTGTCATCGTTGGAATTGAAAAAATCAGGTTGATAAACCATGTGGCTCCTAAGTAGCTGAGGTGCTTACTTTCTACTTTAAACCATAGGGCTAGATTGACGCTTCCTCTGAAAGTCAAGATTTGCAATTTAGATGCTAGGCTAGTTTATTTACCAGAGTTTAGCAGAGTTGTCAACCCCAGAAGGGTGAAAAATTCCGAAACCACAAGATTCGATGGCCGATGACACCCCAAGCGGAAACCAACCCCCAGAAAAATTTCCTGGGTGGGTTGACTTTGGCAAAAATATGGTTCATAATGATTCTGCTGTACCGAAAAAGGGGGTTCCCACAGGGTAAATCTGTGGTATCCTAGGAAGGGTGAAAAAAACACCCGTTGGGCTGAAACCAACCTAAAGTCGGCGAAATCCGGCGGCCAACTTTCGGGAACAGCACGGCGATCGCCCGAGGGAAATCCCGGGGAAGTGCGATCGCGACCCAACCAACTCTAAGGGGGCGTGGCGGAATGGTAGACGCTACGGACTTAGAAAACTGAGCCTTAGTGGAGAAATCCATTAAGTGACCGCTCTCAAATTCAGGGAAACCTAAGTCTGGGTAACAGATAGGGCAATCCTGAGCCAAGCCGAAATCTCGGAAGGTGCAGAGACTCGACGGGAGCTACCCTAACGTCAAGCCGAGGGTAAAGGGAGAGTCCAATTCTCAAAGCCAACTGGCAGCAGCGAAAGCGGCGAGAGAATGAAAATCCGTTGACCGTAAAAGGTCGTGTGGGTTCAAGTCCCACCGCCCCCATCAACCACAAAAATAGCTTGTAGGGTGGGCACCGCCCACCCTACTACTGTTCAACCACAAAAATAGCTTGTAGGGTGGGCACCGCCCACCCTACTACTGTCATGTTTTGAATCGCAAAATAGGGTGATTCCCACCAAATCCGGGCTAACCCGCTGGGGAATGTTTCTTGTAGAGACGCCGATTTATCGCGTCTCCCGATTTATCGCGTCTCCCCGGTTATTATACCCACCGTTTTCACCGAGCTAAAAGAGCGATCGCCCTCCACCCCTGGCCATTTCGATCGCCGCCAAACCTGTAGGCAGGCAATGGCCACCCTAAAGGATTTTATCACATAGAAGCTAAATTGTCAAGGTCATTGGTGGACTTGCGATCGGCCAATCCTGAGCAACTGC
This sequence comes from Phormidium sp. CCY1219, assembly GCF_055795085.1. NCBI lineage: Bacteria > Bacillati > Cyanobacteriota > Cyanophyceae > Oscillatoriales > Oscillatoriaceae > Phormidium > Phormidium sp. CCY1219. The sequence goes on from NZ_JAYFEQ010000794.1 coordinate 13,965, forward strand.
CCGTCAGCAGTAGACAAGGCGTTTTGTAGAAAATCGTGAGGGAGAGAGTTGCGGGGGAAAGGCAATAGTGGAACATTTTACTATAATAAATCGGCCTCTTGCAAGCGTTGTCTTGCCAGAGTTCGCCAAAGTCGCACATCTGGATTGCTGGATTCGCCTTCCCAACAATTTTGCCATCGATCCAGGGCGTTTTCTCGCTCACCTTGCACTTCGAGAACCTGGGCCAACAGACAGTAAGCATCGGTGCGATTTTCGTTCAAGGCGATCGCTTGTTGCAAATGAGTTTGGGCGCGATCGTAATCCGCTTGCATCCAATAAGCCCACCCGAGGTTTTTATGTAAAGCTGACTTAACCTTAGATGTATCAGTTTTTTGCACCCCTTGCAAGCTCAAGGCGATCGCCTTATTCGGGTCAGCATTCAAAATTCGCAATCGCGCCCAATTGCTTAGGGCGCTAACCGCCAGAGGACTTTGCGATCGCGCCACCAATTCATATTCCCTTTCCGCCCCCTCCAAATTCCCCGCCCCATCGTAAAATCCCGCCAAATTGTAACGCGCCAGCGAATTTTCCGGTTCCAGTTCTAGCGCCTTATTGTAATTCAACACCGCACACTCCGCCTGACTTTGCAACTCGCAAATTCGCCCCAAATTGTTATAAACCCGAGAATCGCTAGCATCAAACTGCAACGACTTTTCATAATAACGTTTCGCCCGTTGCAATTCTCCCTCCCGATGCGCCGACCATGCCACTTGATAATAATACTGCGCCTGCACCGGAAACGACAATGGATAGACCGCGCCCACCGTCAACAATCCCATCAGCGCATATTTAAACTGCGGAGAATTGAGCGCCCGTTGCACGCTTTTGAGCAATAGACCTTTCCGCGTCAAATCGCGCAAAATAACCCTAGTATTTTGCGGTCGATTAGCAGGAATAAACTCCATCAATTCATCAATAAAATCTGCCAGCGGGCGGGAAACTTGTGGGGCTTGGTTTCGCCAAATCAACTGCCCGGTTTTAGCATCCGTGGGCAGTTGCGAAGGAGACTTGCCAGTCAGCAAATAGACAAAAGTGCGCCCGAGGGCAAAAAAATCTGATTGCGGTAAGGCTTTCCCTTCGATTTGTTCCGGGGGCGTGTACCCCCCAGAAATCACCGTGGTGACATCCAGTTGTCCCTTAATTTTGGCCAAATAAGTCGAAGTAATCGCTCGCACGCTGCCCAAATCAATCAACACTAATTTTCCATCTGGTTTGAGCATGATATTAGAGGGTTTAATATCGCGATGAAAAAATTGTTGACCATGCAGGATATCGAGAATTTCGATGCATTGCCTCAGCCATTGGAGCGCCAGATTTGAAGAAAGCGGACCGTGATGGGCGATGTACTGGTCTAAATTTTTTCCCTCAATTTTTTCCATTACCAGACAATGCAGGGGTTGAGACTGATTGGCGGGAGTGAAGGTAAAATAGTCATCGAATTCCACTGTGGGGATTCCCGGATGGTTCAGTTCTTGCAAGGTCATTGCTTCTCGTTCAAAGCGCTCAACCAGTTCTGGGCGATGAGATTTTAAGATTTTCATCACTTTTAGACTGTGGTCGCGATCGCTAACTTCAAAAATCTCCGTGTAATAATAGGTATTCAGTGGGCGCAGGGGTTGAAGCAGTCGATAGCGATCGCGCACCAGCAGTGGAGTGCCGCAGCTTTTACAGCAGTCCATTTCTTCGGGATTTTCTCGATTTTTGCAGTCAGGATTAATACAGTAAATCACATATTTTTAACCTTAAATTTTACTCGTTCCTAGGCTAAGCCTAGGAACGCCATCCCCGAGGCTCCGCCTCCCCCCATTGGCTAAATAAAATCCTTGCCAGAATGTCTTAATTCGGGTCGAACGTGAGGCAGTTTCCCGTGACGCTTTCCGGAAAAAGCACTACGGCGATAATTGCCATCAACTTATTGCCGAACTGAAGAACGAGCGGGGAAATTTATTGCGCGATCGCGTTAAGGGAGGCGGGCATATTTTTTCACATACTTGTTAATGACGGGTTGCAGGGTAAATAAAGTTTCATGGGTGTGCTGATGTTTGAAGGTTTCGATGAGCGATCGCCCGCTGAGGGCTTCTAAATGTTCGATAAGCTCCGAGGTACCAATCGTGGTGCCTAATGCCTCTCGCAGGGTTTGAATGGAAAGCGGGTGGCTATCTTTGGCCAAACAGAGGAGAATTTCTTTTTGGATGGGTGACAAGCGATTGAACTGCTGTTCGAGAATTTCAATAAATAGGTCAGAAAGCAGCAAGGTTTGGCATTCGATGTATTCATCTACATTGCGATTAAAGACTTCTTGAATGGTGGTGGCGACCATGCGTAAGGCCAAGGGATTGCCGCGATAATCGTGAATGAGTTGGTGCCAGTTGGATTGGCTACCGGTGAGCTGCTTTTCTTGGAGTAGTTTTTCAGCTTCTGAGCGTTCCAATCCTGCTAATTTTAACAAGCGAACCGATTGGCTGGGACTGGCAAGTAGAGAGATTTCGCGCGGTTTTTCTTGGGCGAGAGCGATCGCGCAACTGTGATGGGGAATTTCGCCGATGCGTCGCAGCAAGTCGCCATAAGGTTCGTATCCGGATTGATAGCGACCATAGCGATCGCCCGGTTGCAAAATTGCCTCCAAATCATCGAGAATCAGCAGACAGCGAAACCGACGAAAATAGTCGAGAATTTGGGAGATAGTTTCCGCTACGTCTGAGGAGCGATCGGTTGTATTGGGGTCGCAGAAAAACGCGAGTAAATCGGCGAGAAATTCTTCTATGGGGGGAGAATTTCGCAAACTGCGCCAGATGATAAAATCGAATTCCGGTTCTAGTTGTTTGGCCAACTTTACCGATAGGGCAGTTTTGCCAATTCCTCCCATTCCGAGAAGTGCTATTAATCGGCATTTTTCCTCCAGAATCCATTCGGTTAGGGTCTGCAGTTCTGCGGCGCGCCCGTAAAATACCGACAAATCCGGTGCTTCCCCCCAATCTTGGCGGGGCGGGATGCAGGCGAAATTGATGCAGGAGTCAGCGTCAGGGGCGATCGCTTGACAGTCGTGATAGCGCGATTGTACGAGTTGTTGAAGCTTGGCCAGTTTTACTGGTCCTTTACCTTGGATTTGGAATTTTTGATAGACTTGACTGAGGCGCTGACGAACCGCTTCCGGTCGGATATCGAGTTGCGCGGCGATCGCGATCGCATCTAGACCGTTGAGTGCCAGGACAAACGCCTCCCGTTCCGCTTTAGACAGGTGGTGCGCGTACGCTTCGGCATTCAGAAACTCTTCAAAGTGGGAATCGATGGGCATACTCGGTTACTTACGTTTATCAGAAATTGGCTAATTTTATAGTCTATTCGTTCACCCTTTCCCTCCTCTAATTGTACTGCAAGCCTCCTCATTTCGGCTGCCAAACCCCCTTTCTCCATTTTCTTATTCATGTAAGGTCACGCGGGTTGGTACCACCCCCACATCAGGTGCATTACCCCCCGTACCCCATCAATCAATGGATCCTGCACCCAATTGACACCGCCCGGTGACCCATCGGCAGACAAGCCCCCGTAGGGTGCGTCACCCCCCGGAGGCCATCAATGAACCGTGCCACCCACTTGACTCCGGGGGGTAACGCACCGACAGCGCAATCAGCGGTGCCAGAAAATGTAACATTTCTTTACATTTTGCCTCATCCTTTGGCTGGGCTGGTTGAGAGGGCGATCGCACTGGGAGGCCGAGGAAAACTTAGATGAGGCTATTGACATCTTGATTGAAAGCAGAGAAAATAATTACTTGACTAAGGATTTAGCGAGGGGTAAATCAGATGGCAGGAGTGGGCAATCTACCGTGCCGGAGAGGTTGCCATTGGGCGATCGCCTTTCGAGCCGTAATGGACCGGCAGCAGTAAGATGGGATTGGCGATCGCCACTGCCAGCTTGCAGGCTGAAACGGTGAGAATGTCCTGCCATTTGTCCCGATCGGGCATCTATCATTGAGGAGCAATTTCTCCATGTTTAATTTGTTTTTTGGGTGGACAAAACTAACGGCGGCTGTGGGTTTCAAACCACGGGAAAAAACGGCCAAACGATATCGGGGACGAGCCATGCGCCTGGAGGAAATGAGAACTCCCAGCGCGATCGTGCCGGTAGAGGATACCGAAACCGCAGATGACGCCGGATTTGAGGAAGTTGAATCAGAGTTGCTCACAGATGAGAGCGGGTCTGAAGAAGAATTATCCGGAGAAGAATTCGACACTACAGAGAATGCGGATTCCACAGCCGAAAGTGGAGAAGAAAGCATCATTCCCGAGGAAGAGTTAGAAGAGCTTCCTTTTATTGATGGGGAAGGGGAAGAAAGCGATATAGAAACCAGCGATAGCGACGGCGAGAGTGAGGCAGTTGCCGATGTTCCGGAAAACGGCGAGAGCGGGGATGAAGAGGTAGAAGACACTGCTGCGATCGACCCCGAGTCCGAAAGTGAGAATAGCGCCGGGGATGAAACGGAAATTGTTTCCAATAACGATACCGAAGCGAGTGAGAACCCGCAGGCGGAACTGACAGAGCCAAGCTCAGACGCCGATTCAGAGTCAGAGACCCAAAGCGATGAAACGGGCACACCGGAAGCAACCAGCAGCGACGAACCGGAGACCGTAGGCACAGAAGGGGATGAAACCGCTGCTGATGACTCGGATATCGCAGAGAATAGCAGCAAGGCGTCTGAAAGTGAGGATAGCGAAGCGCTGCCAGAAGCCACAACAGAGAACACCTCCGACAACAGCGAAAATGAGGGAACGGAGGACAGCGAAGAAACTACCGATAACGATACCGCTGCCAGCAACGAAACCGATACAGAAGACAGCGAACTGGTAGCCGATGCAGAATTAAGCAATCCGCAACCGAAATTCGATGTCGGCACTTTCAAAGTGGGACAAACCGGCACAGTCCAGATGGATTACCTGTATGATGGCGGCGGATATGGGAAAGGAGAAGTTGCCTTCGTCAGTATGGCAGGGATGGAAGAACTCGACCCCAAATCCGTGGAATTTATCCGAGAAGCGGCTACTCGCGCTGCCAGTAATTCCGAACTAGGTCATACGGTGATTAGCGACAGTACCGACGCCGCGCGGTTTACGGGTAACTTAGGCGAACGCGATTGGAACTTCGGCGAATATCAGGGTGTGAAAACCGTCTCCATGCGACCTGGGGATGAGTTTTTCATCATGTTAGTGCCGAATGGAAAAGTGCAGGATGTGTTAGACAATCCCAGTGCCGAGGGTGCCATTCGTCCCCTATTTTCCTTTGCCACAGCCAACCCAGATGATGCGTATCATGTGGGACAAATTAGCGATGTGACTGGAGAGGGGAATACATTTGCGATCGAAGATTTGCGGGTAGATACCGGAACCGACAAAGACTATAACGATATCGTCTTACAAATTCGGGGAGCTAAAGGAACCGCCCCCCTGATGGATGATGTGGTTGCTGAGGGGAAAGACTGGCGTACCACCGAACTGGGTCGAGAGTTAATTGATTACGTCACACAGGAGGGGGATAATGGAGAAGGCGATCGGGAAGACCCCATTGATGATGAAATAATCGGGGAAGATGACCCCATCGATGAGGAAGACCCCATTGATGATGAAATAA
>NZ_JAYFEQ010000795.1:0-21314 GCF_055795085.1 Phormidium sp. CCY1219
TTAGGCTGGTCAGGTGGTTAGAAGTACAAGCCCCTGGCTTTAGACATGGGGTTGGTTTCTACGGAGTCCCTGACTGGTCAATGACTACTCCGAATGAAAGACGATCGCACCATCGCGAATCACCACCAACTCGACGATGAGCGGACCGACAGTGTAAGTGGTTTCGGCGGCGATCGCCTGGACTATCATCGATTCGCCATAGTTTTCCAACTCAATGAGAAATTCGATCGCCTCTGCGAGATGTCCATCGCCAATTGTAATCGAATCTGCCAGAATACCGGATCGTTTAGCGCGGAAGTTAGCCGCACCTAGCAGCAGATTGAGGCGTTCTTGAATTTCTTCGGCACTCATTTGCGCGGGTTCCACCGAAGTGGTCGCGACAATTTCCCCTTCTTGGAACACCACTTGATTGACCACCGCATCGGCGAAGACATCAACTTGGGTTTCTCCCAATAAGTAATTCGCCGCCGATAGAATTCGGACCACATAATCTCGACCATCATCAATTCGATCCACTAATTGTTCGATATCTGCATTGGGAATAAAAATCACCTCTTCCTCGGATTGGGAAGTACCCGGGCGAATCATGTCGATCGCGGCGCGATTCGCTTCTTGCAATAATTCCTGGGTTGCTTCCCGCGCCCCATAGGGTCGCAGCACCCGAACCACTCCGGAGGCCAAAACTTGGTTGCGGCGGATAGCAACTGTGCCCTCGCGCAACAGTTGAAAATCCCGTTCCAGGTTTTGCACTTCGCGCTGTAAAAACGCTTGTTGGTTCCCCAGTTCTTTGAGCAGCTTTTGTTGTTGCGCGATCGCGGTTTCCTGTTGCGAGATTTCGCGATCCTGAGCGGCAAGTTCCCGAGTTTGGGCAGCGATTTCCTCCTCCTGGGCGGCGATTTCGAGTTCTTGTCGCTCGATTTGCGCTTCGCGTTGCGCGATCGCCTCCTCCTGGGCCGCGAGTTCCTGTTCCTGGGTGGTGAGTTCCTGCTCTTGCGCCGCCAATTGCTGCTCTTGGGCGGCAATTTCGCGCTCTTGTGCCGCGAGTTCTTGCTCCTGTGCCGCCATTTCGTCTTTTTGCTTGGCGATTTCTTGCCCCTGTCGGGCGATGTCTTCGGACTGAGCGGCGATTTGCAGTTTTTGCTCTGCGAGCAAGCGCTTTTGCTGTTGGATTTCCTGCTTTTGGTTCGCGAGTTCCCGGCGTTTTTCCGCCAATTCGCGATCGCGCTCTAGGATCAGCTTTCGAACCTGCTCTCCCTGTTCGATGAGTTCTTGTCGTTCGGTTTGCAGCAATTCGATATCTTGGCGCAGGGTTTGCGCTTGTTCCGTCACCTGTTGCAACTGGGTTTGGGCGCGCTCGAATTTGGATTCGATCTGGTTGAGGTCCCGTTTTGCCCGCTCGAAATCTCCTTGCACGCGATCGAGTTCCCCTTCTCTTTCCTCCAGTTCGGTTTGAGTGCGCTCCAATTCGCCTTCAGTTTGAGTTTGTTGGGCGATCGCTTCCTGCAACGATTTGTCGATCGCATCTAGTTCCTGTTGCGCCACAATTTGCTGTTCTCGCGCTTTTATCAATTCCGCTTCCACCTGTTGTTTTTGCACCGTAACCGCAAATAGCTCTTTTTGTGCCTCGCGCAGTTCTTTGAGTTTTTCATCTAATTTAAACACCCCGACGCGCAGGGATTTACTGGTGGCAAATAGAATCCCCAAGGTGGAAGCGGCAATCGTAAACCCGGTAATAATTGTTACCACGGTTGCCGTTTGCCGGGGGCGCAGACCAAATAGACTCAGCCTTGCTTTTCCCACCTTGGTCCCCAAGCGATCGCCCAAGGTGGCCAATAGTCCCCCCAAGACTAAAATGGCCAGTATCAGAACGAAAGCGCTGGTCATCATAATTAAAATACCCTCGCGATCGCGCCTTTTTCAACGTTCCGGACGAGAAGTGAACGCTCAACCCCCCTGTTTCTTTTCACTGGATAACCCTCGCGCTGAACTACTTTAAAAGTTCCTTCACCGTTGGCGATCGACATGCCATCGTTTAACCCACCCTTTTGTCTTTTATGGTAAAAGTTTTCTGAGAAAAAAGCCAGGAACAAACCTCCCAAACCGGAGAATCATCCCGCTTTCTCCATATTGCCCGAAACCTATCCGTGAAGTTGCAGTTTCGGCGGGCGCGATCGCATCGGCGCTCTCTCGGTGGGATAACATCGGCATTCCTCCACATTCTATCCGGCCACTGGGAAAAATTCAATCCCGCGAGTGGGGTATATCTCCCCGACTTCCCCCACCCATCGACTCCCGAGGAATCAAACCCTCTCGTTGCCGCCGATGGATTGTCCTATTTATTATCACATCACTCTCTGTTTGTCAAGATAACTTTTGATGTATTTTTATCTTTCCAGGAGTTAGTGCAGTAGAGGATAGAAACCGAGTTGGTGCAAAAAAAAAGGGATGAATTAACAAAACATTAACGCGAGAGATACCGTTGATTTTCCCCTTTATCTAAGACTGAATCGGCACTTTCCTAGAGAGTGTTTTGAAACACAATTCCTGCTGTTATCCTTCCTTGTGAAGCAGAAGGCGATCGCGTTGATAATTAATCGATAAATCGGCTATAAAGTTTAATCGATAGCAACGCCAATCGAGTATAAAAATAGGCATTCATTGCGCCATTTTTTGCCAAACATGCAGTATAATTCCGGCGGAATATTTGCTTAAAATTAATCCAACACATGCTAGTGTAGGTTGAGCCACTAGCGAGACAATTAACGGGAAAGAAAGAGCCGCTTAAACCCCAGGAAGAGAGAGAAAAAACGGCGATAAAATAGAGACCACGGGACATTTTACGGGGGACGCCCACGTGGTCTCAAAACCTTTAGAAATTGTGGAAGGTAGGGGAATTAAAACTGTGGAGAAAGCGATCGCGTAGCAGACAGGCCACGGTTAAGGTCAGGGCGGAAACTCCACTTCCAGAAAGACCGTTCGAGAAGCAATCAGTTGCGGGCTTAAAAAGGGAAACCCATTAACCTGACCCGCGAGAGAATCCACAGGGGATCAGGTGAATTGTTCGCTCAACGCCACTGGATTATGCACCGTAATTTTTTTCTTGTGAATCGAGATCATTTGTTCTTGACGCAGATCGCCCAGCAGACGGGTCACGGTGACGCGAGTTGAGCCAATTGCTTCAGCGATCGCCTGATGAGACAGCTTCAGGTCGATAGTAATCCCATCAGGAGAAGGCACCCCGAAATCCCGGCACAGAATCAGCAAAAAACTAACCAATCGCGAACCCATATCCCGGTGTGCCAAGGTTTCGATCATCATCTCGGTTTGCAAAATCCGCGAAGAGAGTCCGCGCAGCATCACCATCGACAGGTCCGGATCGTCCTTGAGCGCTTTTTCCACTTGCTCGATCGGCACCGAGAGCAACTCCACGGGGGTAAATGCCACCGCATGGTAAAATCTGTCCGATCGATGGCCGGTAATCAGAGACAGCACGCCAAAAACGCTATTTTCGCGCAACAGTGCCACGGTGATTTCTTCCCCCGCCTCATATACGCGAGAGAGCTTCACGGCACCTTTGAGCAGAAAATAGACTCGTTCCGCCGGATCCCCGGGGAAAAAAATGGTCTTGCTTCGTTCGTAACTTTCCACCATCGGCGGGAACGTTCCCGTTCCCATTTGACGAAAGACAGCGGCAAGGGGTTTATCTTGGGTCATTATCATATCCATTGGGCTTTAATCCGATAATCTAGAATTTTATGTCTGTTATAAACTCGAACCAGGGTTGGGTATAAGCAATTGCCGGGGGTTTGCATGGGGTTAGTTTTGCACTTTAAATTACTTAAACTGAGCTGAAGCGCTTTTTTTGTACTAAAGGATACAGAATCGCGGTCAGATTGTCCAACAATTTTTGACACCTGTGGCGGATAACTTCACCCACCGCCGGCAGGGCCACTGCATTTTTTCTCGGAAAACTACAGGAGCGATCGCGCCTGTAGAGGCACCGATTGTGATTCAATCAAGTTTGGGGTCAGCTCCCCCCCACTGGAGAGGCGATCGCCTCTCGGGTTGCAGTTTGACCCCTATCCCACACACACCGCAGCTTGCGATGCACCCTCCACACCGGGCGCGCCCTGGGGCGGAATCCCTGCCCATGCCCTGGCAAGATTCCGGGAGATTCCACATCGCCGCTGCTTGCCGATTGTTCCTAGAATAAACCCTCCATGCTAGATTTAACAGGAAAACACGCCTTAGTCACCGGCATCGCCAATAACCGCTCCATTGCCTGGGGCATTGCCCAACAGCTACACCAAGCGGGCGCTGAACTCGGCATTACCTACCTGCCGGACGAAAAAGGACGCTTTGAAAAGAAAGTCCGGGAATTGGTCGAACCGCTCAATCCCACCGTATTTGAACCTTGCAACGTCCAAGACGATGCTCAGATTCAATCCACCTTCGAGACTATCCGGGAAAAATGGGGCAAACTCGATATCCTCATCCACTGTCTGGCATTTGCCGGCAAAGACGAACTTTCCGGTGATTTTAGCAACACCTCTCGAGAAGGTTTTACCCGCGCCTTGGATATCAGTTCCTATTCGTTGGTTTCCCTCGCCGCCGCCGCCAAACCCTTAATGACTCAAGGGGGTAGCATCGTCACCCTGACTTACTTAGGCGGGGTGCGCGTGGTTCCCAACTACAATGTCATGGGTATTGCTAAAGCTGCACTGGAAATGAATGTCCGCTATCTGGCGGCGGAACTGGGTTCCCAAAACGTCCGGGTGAATGCAATCTCTGCCGGACCGATCCGCACCCTGGCTTCTTCCGCAGTGGGCGGGATTTTGGATATGATCCGTCATGTGGAAGAAGTGGCACCCCTGCGCCGCACGGTGACTCAGACGGAAGTGGGCAATGCGGCGACTTTCCTCTGTAGCGACTTGTCCAGTGGCGTCACCGGTCAAGTGCTTTATGTAGACGCGGGTTACAACATTATGGGAATGTAACCGAGGCGGAATTGAGAATTGAGAATTTTTGTTGGATTCTTAATTCTTAATTCTGACTGATTTTGCGGCGAGATACCATAGATTATAGATTTTTTTCATAGTTGCAATCATCACATCATGCAGACGACAGTGAGTGGCGCTTCTGACAATCCAATTGGCAAGGACTTGGAAGCGCAAGCAAATTTAGGGGAATTGCCGAGAATGTCTACCATCCGGCGCACCACCGGCGAAACTGACGTTCGGGTAACGGTGAATCTGGATGGCACCGGTCAATGCTCTGCAGCTACTGGCATCCCGTTTTTAGACCACATGCTGCATCAAATCGCCTCCCACGGATTGTTCGATCTGGAGGTGGAGGCGACGGGGGATTTGGAAATTGACGATCACCATACCAATGAAGATGTGGGGATTACTCTGGGTCAGGCGTTGCACAAGGCACTGGGCGATCGCAAAGGGATCGTCCGCTTCGGTCATTTCTTCGCCCCCCTGGATGAAGCTTTGATTCAAGTGGCGCTCGATTTCTCCGGTCGGCCTCATTTAAGTTATGGTCTGGAGATTCCCACCCAGCGCGTCGGTACTTATGACACCCAGTTGGTGCGCGAATTCTTCGTGGCGGTGGTGAATCATTCTCAAATGACTCTCCACGTTCGTCAACTCGATGGGATTAATTCCCACCATATTATCGAGGCGACGTTTAAGGCATTTGCCCGATCGCTTCGCATGGCGGTTGAAGTCGATCCCCGTCGCGCTAGCACTATCCCCAGTTCTAAAGGCGTTTTATAACCATGTGGGGGCGCAGACTTCCGGTAGGTCTATTCCCTACCGGAATTTGCCCTCTCCATTATCGCCGCGAAAGGGTCGAATTGAACCGCAACGATTGACAGGAGTTTCCTTCGGTGTTAGGATGGGCTATATAACCCATTTTGCCGCCAATTCTTACCCCGGCCATTCCTTCAAAAAACTCAAACGCTTCTTCAAATTGTAAGGGGATGACTCGGTTGCCGATCGGGTCGATATATCCCCATTTTTCGCCAATTCTCACCGCGGCTAATCCTTGGTAAAATAAATCGGCACTGTCGAATTGTGGCGCGATCGCTACTTCGTTATTTTTATCGATATACCCCCATTTTTCGCCAATCTGTACCGGCGCTAATCCTTCGGAAAAGAACGTGGCATTGCTGAATTGTGCGGCGATCGTCAGATTTCCCCGGCGATCGATAAATCCCCACTCATCGCCAATTTTTACCGCCGCTAATCCTTCGGAAAAGTTGCGGGCATTGTCAAACTGAGGCGGAATCACTCGATTGCCTTTTTTATCGATATATCCCCATAGGCGATCGAGTTTGATGAGGGCGCGATCGTCGGAAAAGTCAAATGCTTCGTCGAATTCTGGGGGAATGACGCGATCGCCGTTTTTGTCGATATATCCCCAGCGATCGCCAATTCTCACCCGCGCCAATCCCTGGGAAAAACTCCACGCCCAATCTAAATTGGGGGCGATCGTCACCGCCCCGGTTCGATCCATAAATCCCCACTTAAAATCCATCCACACCGCCGCTAATCCTTCCGCAAAACTCAACGCCCCCTCTAAAGTTAAGGGAATCACCGGCTTTCCCGTAGGGTCGATAAATCCCCATTTGCCACCTTTCATCACCAGCGCCATCCCTGTAGTAAAGGGAAACCCATCGTCATAGGTGAGGGGAATAACAATATTGCCAGTTTTATCGATAAACCCCCATTTTTCCCCCTGGTTCACCAGCGCTAACCCTTCGCTAAAGGGCAATGCTTCGTCATATTGCGCCGGAATCACAACACAGGACATTGCGATCGCGCAGTGAGTCAGTGGGGCGACAATTCCCCCAATCAACATAGGCGCGGGGTTCCACATCTCTTGTCTCTCATCCGTATTTTATAGTAGGGTGGGCACCGCCCACCGTATTGCTCTCTATTTTAAACCCAAACCTAGAGTAAAAACTCCCGCATCCACTCAGGGTAGGGCTAAATACAAGGTTGCCCGCATGACAAGGGCTAATTGAATACAGGATGAATGAAGCTGTGTATTTTAAACCTAAATGTAGGATGGTGATTCTCCACCCTACTGATATCGATGGGTTCCACTGTTGTGACCCTATTCAAGCAGGCGATCGCGTTCATACGCCCAAATCGCCAAGAAACCAAACATAAATCCCGCCCACAACAACCACAGCAGATGCAAGACAATCTGCCCATCATAAGCATCCAATCCCCCTGACCACACCGCTAATTGAGCATAGTGATAAAACGGAGAAAACGTCACTAAATCCTGAACCCAATCCGCCGGATAAGGAATCGGGAGACCACAGGTCAATAAAGCCACCGGGAGAGACAACCCTATAATTGAGTCCACGCTTTTCGGTTTAAATAAATAACCGAGAGCCAATCCTAAAATCGCAAACGGAATCACACCGAAAAGCAAACTCGAAAACATCCTGACCCACGAGAACAAACTTTCTTCCAAATCTATCCTCAAAGCCACGATATAAAAAATTAATAACAAATTAACCGTCAACAGCACGAAAGCCACCACAACTTTGGCCGCCAAATAGATTTTTGGACTCAGAGGTGTCACGCGCAAAAGCTTCTGCCACCCTTCAATTCTTTCCGCCGCTACTCGTTTCCCCAATCGTTCTATAGAAAAAATAAGCAAACTCAGTGCGGCAAAAGCCAACAATCCGATTTTTCCCAATTGTGCGGTTAATAGTACCAGGAAAGAAAAACCGAAAACTCCTAACAAATAGCCACGATCGCGAAGAAGCTGAATCCCTTCAGCCCAGACTTGCTTCCCAAATGGCAACCAGACGCGCTGATTCTCTACAGTTGCACGAAGTTCCGGTTTTTTCTTTTTCTCCCTCACTTCATTCAGCCGTTTTTCTTCGGCAATTCTCCCATCCGCCAAAGTAATCAATCGCGTCGCCAGATGACTCAATTCTTCCCAATCCGATTTGTTATTCGTGACCATCAGAATGGTAATTCCCTTCTCTCTGCACGCTTTAATTTGCCGCCAAAAAGTGGCGCAGCCTTCCGGATCCAAATTTCTCGTCGGTTCATCTAGAATCAGGAGGTCTGGATTCCCAGCTAAAGCTATAGCAAAATAGAGGCGTTGTTCTTCACCGCCAGATAGCTTAGAAGCCCAATCCTGATGTTTCCCTTCTAGATTGACAGTATTGAGAATTTCCTCAGTGGAAAGAGAATCGGGATAATAGCTTCGCAGCAAATCCACTAGCTCTTTCACCTGCAGATTTTTCGGAACTGCTACTTTTTGCAGCATGACGCCCAGGCGAGTTTTGGATTCTGGCGTCTGTGGCGCGTGACCCAATAACTTCACCTCTCCCCTTTGGGGATTTCTCAACCCCAAAATAATGTTAATCAGCGTGGTTTTCCCGCTTCCATTGGCTCCACATAAGGCAACAAATTCTCCGGGTTCAATGGTAAAACTTACCCCATCAAGCACGGTCTTTTGTTCCTGGTTGCGGGTAAATGTTTGAGAAACATCTCGAACTTCAATCGGATTCATTAATACTCCTCTGGTTTCACGACATTACTGAGCTAATTATCCACCACAGCACTATCCCCACCCCCACGGCGACGATTAAAGGAACTCCAGTTACAGCGGGTAAAATAGCAGCCGCTGCTGCTCCTGCTGTCACTGCTGTTACTTCCACTATAGGATCGGCTATAGGTACTTTTGTATTCAACAGAATCAATATTCCGATTGCTGGGATGATAAAAAATCCAATGCTTGTCCCTATTTGTTTGGCAAAGGATTGGGAAAAACTTTCCCATATGCCCGATTTTTGCGGATTGGATTCTTGAGTATTTTTTTCCACTTCTGTCATGGTTATTGTTCCTAATTGTGTCAGCAAAATTTTAATTTCACTCAACGCAAGGGTGAGTAGAGTCGGGTGGGTTGGCTACTTACCGCTCTGATTGTCATGTGGAACCCAGTAGGCAATGCCCCCCTACAGCTAGGGTATCGCATTTTATAGGGTAATTTTTGCTGGATTTATTGTCAATTGGCTTTTTCTCCATTTATCTTAGTTTTTATTCCGGTAACTATTAACTATATCATTGAATTGACGGTATAACGAATTTTTTAATTTTTTCCAATCGAGTTTTTCCTCCACAAATGGAGCAGTTTTAGGGGATATCATCTTTTTTAATTTTTTCCAATCGAGTTTTTCCTCCACAAATGGAGCAGTTTTAGGGGATATCATCGGATGGTCGGACTGTTGAATTTCCCAGGTTTTTATGCCAAGCAAAAAAGTCCACAGCAAAAAAAATAAAGCGACAATTAATTTAATGCGGCTGGCTTGAGAAATAGACTTGAAGAAGTTAGCGATAGATTGCAAAATTATCCTCCATTATGGCGTTAAAATCAGTAATTGCAGACAATTAAACTGCCGGAAAATGGCCGTGGCCGACAGGTGTTTTTGTGGCAGAGGGGTTAAATCTTTCTGCGGTATCGGTAGAGTTATAGGGAGGGTGCGTGCGACAAAATGTTATGGATAGGAGAATTAAAATATCGGAGGCACCCGACGCTCTAGCAGGCATTTCCTAATATCCTAATATGAGCTGAACCCTGCCCGGACAGTAGTGCTAGCTTTGGGGGAGTAATTCTGCCTTTTTTTTTCGCGTATTCTTCTGAGCTGATAATGCCGGAATTTTTGGCATTTTCCAGTTGTTTTAACTTATCGGCAAAAGCGACTTCTTGTTGCAGGACTGCTGCTTTCTCATCGAACTCTTCTTGGGTTAATATTCCAGCAGATAACGCAGCTTTGAGTTGCGACAGTTTGCCATCTAATTCCGCATTGGTGGTTTGGTTCATTAACTCAGCTTTTTTGGCTTCATATTCTACCTGAGTTAAAATTCCTGCATCCAAAGCCTTTTTCAGACCGAGCAATCGTTCATTCAGTTCGCTATTCTTTTGTCGGTCTCGAATCTGATTTTCAATTTCGGCTTTTTTGGCCTGATACGCCACTTCATCGATAATACCTTGGTCTAAGGCATCTTTGAGCTGCTTGAGCTTTGCTTGCATTGCTTCTTGCTCTTTCAACTCAGCCAATTCTTGCTCGGATTTCCGTTTGGCTTTAAAAATCACCTCTTCTTCGATAAACTTCCATACATCTCCTTCTACTTTTTTCGTCCATCCTGTGGCTAACCCACTCCCAATTACGCTAAACCCTCCAGTGAGTACCGCCGCTACACCACCAGCAACTAAGTTGCTGGCCCATTCTCCGGTTCCGAGTTCTACAGAAAAGTCGTTGGGTTCTCCTTGCATCAAAATGGTGAACGCCCGGGATGCTCCCACTGCTTTTCTCCAGGCTTCTGATTTTTTCGCCTGGACGCACCAAGAGCCTTCGGTTTGATTGGCTTGTACCTCATATCCCTGGTCTAAAAACCAGGTTTCGAGATGTTTTGCTAAGGCATCTAGGTCGATGTTTTTGTCTCGATAAGTTTTCTTGGTCATTATTCAACATCCTCTTGCGAGTTATTGGGTGTCCGCGAGTTCGGACATCGGCTAATATAGAGAGGAAATGCGATAATACGATCGCTCACTGACATCAGGACTGACCAGTTCGTTCATCAGTTCGCACGCCAATAACAGCCTCACCCCCGGCTATTGTGCCGATTTTTGCGGAATCGGCTTGGCGATCGCCACTGATGGAATCATGGTGGACTCATTGCTCCACCAGCAATTTATCCGACGATTTTCCCTCTCGGAAAAGGTGGATCCATTATCAAATTCCCACAGGCACTATCCTAGTCTTCAGCAAGTTTGGGCTAGCCTGCTGTACTCAGTTTCCCCTGCCTCACCCCCCCCGGTATAAAATGGTCTTTAGTACAGAATAAGCTAATTTTCACCCGAAGTTTCCTGATACGCATCAGTAATTGTGCTAGGATTGCATCAGTAATTTTGGAGGATCTACCAATGGCACTCACTGACAAGCAATTTACAGAAGCACTCCAGCACTGGGACTTAGACACCCTTTACGCTGACTTGGCATCAGCGAAGGGCAAAAGCCTGACACCAGTGGAAAAGCTCCACCTGCGGGGGTTGCTCTGTGGCTGTAGTCCCTCCACAATCGCGGAACAGTTGGGAAAAAATGCCAAAGGCGTGGAAACAGACCTCTGTGCGACCCTGTATCGATATGTTAAAAGTTTAGTGGGCAAAAGCAATGGCAAGATAGAAAACTGGAGAAAAATCGCGGAATGGCTCGAGGATGCCGGATATAAACGAAAGCTCGATCGCGTCGCCTTGGATAATTTATTGCCGGAAAAAAGTGTGGTCAATATTACTAATATAAATATCGAAAACAATCAATTAGTGATAGCTTTTAACCTACGAATTCCTACCTCAAAAGCCCTAAAAACCTCTGGAAAAAATTTAGATATACTCAATAACGTCGCACTTGACTAACTGTCGGCATGATTTTCGATGGTTTGATGCCAATTTCTCCAATTGTGGGGAAGAGCCTTCACCGATGGAAAGGCAATTGGCCGATGGTAGATTGTCTCAACTCTATATTATACCAATTTGAGACAATCTATCTTGTTATCCACTCATTGCGCTTTTTCCTAGCACTCCACCAGACGAAATATCAAATACCACGCCGCGAGTCATGCCCGATACTGCCGATTATAAATTGCAGGCTGCCAATTTGGCCATAAAAGCGCCAAATCCTTCCCGATACTCACCCGAAACCTGCCACCCACTCCACGGAAAATGTCCGGTGGGCGCATCTATTGTAAAGTTAAGATTCTCTTGACGAAGCCAAGAATTATTCACGCGCCATCCTACCGTGTCGGCGAAACGTTGGTAAGGTTTGCTTCCTTGGGTACTTTCCCAAATCTCTTTCTGGACGCTATAGCCAAACCGTCCCCCACTCCGTTCCACCCACAGGGTATCGATCTGCCTCGCAGTTTCACAATCAAACCCTTTTTCCATCAAAGTATCGGTTTGCAAATCTGCCGCTTTCCAGTTGCCGATCGCTAGGTAATTTTCTAGGAATGTTATCCCATTATTTTCCGGATTTTCGCATTGACTTTTGACCTGGGTATGCCATGCGATCGCCTCTGAATTGCCCGGTTCGATTTCCAACGCTTTCTCCAAAGCACTGACCGCTTCTTCACATCGATTTAACTGATGTAAGGAAACCCCTTTATTAAACCAAGCGTCGAAGAAATTCCCCTGATTTTCAATCGCTTTCTCGTAAGATTCCAGGGCGGACTGGTGTTGTTCTAATTCCCGGTAGGCAACTCCTCGATTGTGCCAACTCCAAGCCAAATCTGGGGACTGTTTCAACGCTTCCTCATAAGCAGCGATCGCCCGTTTGTATTGCTTCTGTTGTCTGAATTCATCCCCTTGCTGATGCCACTGTTGCGCCCTAGGGGTTGGGTCTGGTTCCTCCGGAGAAAAACGAACATCGCCTAGGAAAAATTCGGTGAATATTGCCACGCCAACCACCAGAATTCCGCCAAATGGAAGAAACCGAGTCAGGGAATTTTTTGCCAGTTGCAAAGCGGAGGAAGTGGAAGGGGAGGTGGGAGAGAGGGGGGGAAAAGTGGCGGCGATCGCCTGCAATGCTTCTGCTGCATCGGCGTAGCGATCGCGGTAATCAAAGCGCACCATTTTGCTTAAAATCTCGGCCAATTCTACACGAACTCGGACGCGATCGCGCCACACCAATTCCCCACTTTTATCTTCTTCCAGTTGATGCGGCGGTATTCCCGTAAGTGCGAAAATGGCCATCACTCCCACAGCATAAATATCGCTGCTGAGTTTGGGTTTTCCCATTGCCTGTTCGCTGGGCATATACCCCGGTGTGCCCACCGCCACCGTGCGCGTCGTGAATCCGGCGGCATTAACTTGTAGGGTACTGACTTCTTTCACCACCCCAAAATCAATCAACACCAAGGAACCATCGGGACGACGCATAATATTTTGGGGTTTAATATCCCGATGAATCACCTGATGCTGATGCACATACGCCAGCACTTCGAGCAGTTCTCGCAATAACTGAACGGTCTCATTTTCGCTCCACTGCTTGCCCGATGCGATGCTGTGACTGAGGTCTTTCCCTTCGATGAATTCCTGAATCAAATAAAATTCTCGATCCTCTTGAAAATAGGCAAACAGTTTGGGAATTTGGGAGTGGTTTTCTCCCAGTTTGTAGAGGATTTCGGCTTCTTTTTCAAATAAGCGCAAGATGTGGGGATGGATTTGTGTGGGATGCACGCGCTTGACGGCGCATTTGGGTTTGGGCGCGATCGGCAAATCCAAGTCTTCTGCCAGATAGGTTTCGCCCATGCCGCCAGATCCTAACTTCTGGATGATTGTATAGCGCTGTCGCAGTATTTGTTTCATCGCCTTCCTGATGCCACAGACCCTTTTAATTGATTGTCTCATAAATTGCCAATTTTGTCGCCGTTCGATATCCCTCGTGGGGTGAGTCTCGGGTCTGAGGGGTGAAGGGATTGAGGAAAGGCGGGCGCGGATCTGATTCCCAACGAGTTCGGTTTGAGAACCGATACGGCTGCTCTAATCAGCGTTCGAGTTGAGCAGTTGTCAGGGTTGTGGGTGCTTTATTTGTCATTGCCTTTGACTCCTATGAGATTGCCACTTGTGAATAGAGCAGCACAAAGGATTCCACTGGGGAGTTATATGGTATCCGCTCAATTGAGTGCAATACAAGAGAAAGGGGTAGGGGCGAGTTTATTCCACTTGTAATTTGGCAGCATTCGTTCATTCAAAAAACCCGCTCCTACAGATATTCTGGTTAATCCACCAGACTTGATATTAGATCGCCGACCCTAGATTGGCGATCGCGAAACCACCCCGCGCCGCCAGTGATGTCCGACTCTCCCGACAATCGCTGAGTACAAAAAATTAACCTTCATGCTTGTCCTTTGCGAGTCATGCCAATTCCCAATCGGTAGAGATCTGGAACTTTATACCGCTGTACGTTATCTTCTGTGCCTTCATAGACCGAAATCAAACCAACCTCCCGAGCCAAAGTGAGTTCTTCATCTAAATTAGACAACTTGTTCGTTTCCAACGGCGATCGCCCCAGTGCTTGCAATTGGTCAATCAGTCCGTTTAGTTCCGGAAACTCCTCGTTCACGAGAGCATCGAGCGCCTGCTTGGAGACCTCTTCTAGAGAAGCCATTAAAGCGCGGGGGCGAATGATGGTTTTCCGATAGGGATTGCGCGAGTTTTCTCTCTGTTCCCACTCGGTTGCCACACGAAACAGTTGCAGCAAAGTGCGAGGACTGTGATTATCGCTGCCGTCAGCCAGCCGCTTCCACACCCACGTGCGAGTAAAGGTCGATTTTCCGCCCCGCATCCGTTCCCCCACCAACAGATTCCAGAGCTGGATAACCTGCTCGTCCATCCAATAGTTGTGGTTGGGCAAGAATTCGCTACCCAATATAGATTTGGATATCTCCCGGAACGTGGGCGACAAGAGCGCTTGCTTCAGTGCCACTTTCAAGTAATCTATGCGATTGGTCCACTGTAAGGTCACCGATCGCCCAAAAAAATGGCTTTTATTCTCAAACTGAAGCTGCCGCCAAATGTCCTCCCGGAGAACAATCTTAAATTTGAGAGATTGGAGATTGTCTCCCATATCCGTTACCCAGGAAAATAGTCCCTCAATGGCCTGCTTACGCCGCTTTCGGTCGGTCTGTGTATTGCCAAACCCCGTATCGAGACCGTCACACAAGAGCAGAGTCGGGGGGGAGGACGCGCGATCGATGTGGTTTAACCAATCTTTAGCCAACAGGCCAATCTCACTCAGCCCGAGTAACTTTTGAACTAGGCGCACCGCTTTTTTTTCTGTATCCGGTTTTTCTCCCAAAAGCTCTGCCAGGGCATCATCCGGTTGCGGATAGCGTTCTGGCTCGGATAGATAACAGGCGAGACAAGTTTGCACGATCCAGAAATCCCGCCAACTACTGCCGGTCTGTCTCAAAGTGTTTTCAATTATCTTGAAGCCCTCCGCACTCATCACCCAAAGCCGATCGCCCCTGAGTGGAGCCGGAGACAAAACCACCGCAGAGTGTCGATCGCCTTCCATCAAACGGCGAAATATAGCGGTTTTTCCGGTTCCCTTGCGACCCAATACCAAGGGGATTTCGGCATTAAGGGCGCGCGTCACCACTCCGGCATCCACAAAAGTTTCGAGAAAATTGTTTTGCACCTCGGCGGTTCCGCCGGAGAATGAGAGTTCCTTGAGGATTTGGCTTTTGGCATCGGACACAGAATCAGGAAAGCGCTGTTCGCTGGGCGCGGGGAGGAATCGTTCCAGCCATTCGGCAATCGGTTCAAAGTCCTGCCAAATATCGCGATCGCCCATAATCCTATCTGAGGTAGCGATCGCTTCTCGATAGGGAACAAAATGAGCTATTTCCGAAGGAATCATCGGTTCGGCTTCCGACCTATCTCGCTCTACCACCGACAGCCACTCGCTAATCCATTCAATCGCGCGATGCTGGTAGCGTTCCACAACTTCCGGGGCTTTGCTCGCCGGAATGGGTGAAATGAGAAACCGGGGTTCTGGAGTTAGTGGTGGGAGCTTAACCCGTCGGGTACGAGCCGCGAGCAAGGCGCGCACCAGGGCCTCAGTGCCGGTTAAGGTTTGCGGGTGGGGAAAGAAGCTCACGATCGCCAGATCTGCCAAGTCAAAGAGTAGCGGAGCGTTTAAAGGCGCAATCCCCGTGCGTGCGTCTAGCAAGATAACATCCGGTCGAAACGGCAACTCTGAGGCGAGCATATCCATCAAGTCTCGCAGGGGATTCCGTTCCTCGCGATACCAGGCCCCCGGATCGATAAAGTTTAGCTTGCGGGCGTAATTGGCATCGGGAATCCCACCGGGAAGACAATACAGGTCCTCCGTCTCGCTGAGGCGCAGGAGATGGTTGGCAATGTTACGCGGGCGATCGCCTCGGTCTAACTCGAGCAGAAGGGATAATAATCCTTGTCCCGGCTCGATCTGTGCTTCTTTGCCAAACAGGGCGGCTAACCCTGGCGCTTCTAAATCCATATCCACACAGAGGACGGTGCGATTCCGACTGGCGAGAATTCGGGCAGTATAAGCAAGAGCAGTGGAGCGACCCACCCCTCCCCTGAAGGAATAGAAAGTCGCGACAATCGGACGCTCTAAGTCTTCGTCCAAGTCGGAGGCAAAGACAATCTCTTTACATTCAACATTCTCAGGGTTTCTGCTGCGCGCCAGTGCTTCGGGCCATAGGGGCAGGTCTTCTAAGCTCGAGTCTATCGGCAAAACTCCCGCCCATTCTCGTTCCTGCGGCGTTAACAAGTCGAGCCACTCGATGTTGATGTCCTCCAGTCCGGGTACAACAATTTGCTTGCGCTGTTCGTAAGTCTTGTCGGCAAATCCCTCAGCAATAACGGCAATTCGCCACCCAGAAAAGGGATCGGGTTGGACGCGCACTTCCTGGGTGTCCAAGTTCGCTCCATCGAGGTTATGCTGGATGCGCTCTTTTATTTCTGCATGATTCATTAACGCCTCCGGGGTTTGCTGCGACGAATTTGGGTCTGGAGCCATCCGTTTAATTTCTTGGCTCCCGCCATCAACTCTTGAATACCGAGACCTTCCGGACTCAGATGGGTCTGATAGCGCAACGCTGTATCCCAATTTTGCAGAAAGAATGTTTTGTAACCTGCCGAATCCTTGAGGTCTGAAAACTCGAATCCAGACACTCTTCATAATTTATGCAAGTTATGCCCTAGCGCTCCAGAAGTGGGGGTGGGGATACCACGCTTTTGCAGCAAGGCTTTTAGACTGCATTCGATGGCATAACCGGCAATGTAAACAGAACCGACTGAAGTCGGTCTGCATTTCGCGATCGCTTCGGCATCGGCGGCTCGCTCGTTGGCCACTGCGCTGCAATCGTCTGCCGTTGTTGGTTCCATTCCGCTTGTCTCCTCCACGCCATACATGTGCATTTTATAGCATTTTGAGTTTGGCGGCGAACAATTCACACGATCGCGCATAACGCTCGGGGATTCTCGGGTGGTACCTGCGATCGCGACCCAGGTGCGTACAATCGAAGTGGGCAATTGAAATACCGCCGAGGCAGGCTAAGTCCGCGTCTCGGCTGAGCGCAGTCGAAGCCCTACGCGGACGAATCCTTTTTTACAGCTATTCCTCCGGACGGGATATCAAGCAGGCGTCGGCCTTCTCTCACTGTCGCTCACAAAAAACCGATCGCGCCTCACAAGGAAGCGCGATCGCAAATCACAATATATAAAACTGGCTCGTCGCGTTCCGATTAAGGATTCACGCGCCACAACTTGATCGTGTCATCAAAGCTGCCGCTGACCAAGGTTTTGCCGTTTTTGCTGAAAGCCACTTCCACCCAGTCAGAGTGTCCCTTGAGCGTCCCCACCTGGGAGCCGGTGTAGGTTTTCCACAGCTTGATCGTACCGCCTAAATCGCCAGTAGCGAGGGTATCGCCATCCGGGTCAAACGCCACGGAGTGGACCTGTTCCAAATGACCCTTCAGGGTGCGGAAGGGGATACCGGTTTCAAGATCCCACAGCTTCACCGTCTTATCCCAGCTACCGGACGCGAGAGTTTTCCCATCCGGACTAATCGCCACGGACCACACGGCATCGGAATGACCTAACAGAGTGCGCTGCAGTTGGCCGCTGCGCCAGTTCCACAGCTTCACGGTGCCATCGGTGCTGCCAGAAGCGAGAGTGTTGCCATCGGGAGAAAAGGTGACGGATTGCACTTCTTGGGAATGACCCAAAAAGGTGCGAACCAAAGCACCGTTAGATTTCCCATACTTGCCACCATGCAGTTGCCACACTTTCACAGTTTTATCAAAACTGCCAGAGGCGAGCATTTTGCTATCGGGGCTGAATGCCACGGAAAACACCCCTGCGGTATGCCCCTTCAGGGTATCGAGCAAGGTGCCGGTGTTGAGGTCCCAAATTTTGATAGTTTTGTCGGCACTTCCACTGGCGAGCAGATTGCCGTCGGGACTGATGGCGAGGGTCCACACGGGATCCGCATGACCGCTGAGAATCCGGATGGGAACCCGGACGTTATTGGCATTGACTTGCCACAGTTGAATCGTACCGTCGGTACTGCCAGAGGCGATGGTTTTGCTGTTGGGACTGACCGCGATCGACCAGACCGGTCCGGATGCCACCGCCAAGGTCCGCATGGGTTGGGCTTTGTTCAACCCGACGCTATTGCGCTCCAAGTCGGGGAGAGTGTAGGAAATTTCCGGAGCCTTGACTTTGTGCATCATGGGCTTTTCCGGTTCGGGGGCTTCCATGAAGGTTTGCGGCACGGGAGAGGGAGCGCGATGAGCCACGAGCATGGAAACCATCGCGATCGCTGCCCCACTCGCTGCAGTGGCCCAGCGGACTTTTTGCGGCGGTAACACCCCTTCGAGCGATCGCGCATTCAGGGCGGTGCCGATTTCTGCCGCCGAATGATACCGCTGGTTGGCGTCCCGTTGCACCATGCGGTCGAGCACGCGACCTAACTGCACGGACACGGGCTTTTTCAAATAATCCCGCCACACCCAGTTTTCGGCTTTAATATTGTACAGATCGAACGGCGGCAACCCACTCAACAAATGCAAGCAGGTGACGCCCAAAGCGTACAAGTCACTGGCAACCACCGCTTGCCCTTTGGTTTGCTCCGGCGCTGCATATTCGGCAGATCCGATCGCCGAACCGGCTTTCACTTGCGTCATGCCGGTGGGGAATTGTGCCGTGCCAAAATCCACTAACACGATTTTGCCGTCACTGTGGCGGCGAATCAGATTTTCCGGTTTGATATCCCGGTGAATCAAGGCATGACGGTGAACGAAATCTAACACCGGCAGCAGGTCATTGAGCAGTTGCCGAACTTTAGTTTCGCTGAAGGTGCCGCTTTCGGCGAGCTCGCGCTCTAAATTCTCGCCTTCCACGTATTCTTGCACTAAATAAAAGCACCCTTCGTCGGCAAAGGAGGCATAAAGCGCCGGAATCTGCGGGTGTTT
Source organism: Phormidium sp. CCY1219 (assembly GCF_055795085.1). Classification (NCBI taxonomy): domain Bacteria; kingdom Bacillati; phylum Cyanobacteriota; class Cyanophyceae; order Oscillatoriales; family Oscillatoriaceae; genus Phormidium; species Phormidium sp. CCY1219. The sequence goes on from NZ_JAYFEQ010000795.1 coordinate 19,062, forward strand.
GCCCACTTCATCCAGCCGCACGGCTTCTTGGGTAAATGTACCCATTTGGTTGTAAATCGCCCCAGAATGGTCCGCGCTATCGGTTTTCGGGGCATAAAACTGCTTGATGGCGCAGCGCGGTTTCGACGGTTTGTCTTCGTCCACCGCTAAAAAAGTGCGGCTATTTTTTCCCTGACCGAGTAGCTCCAGGCAACGGTAGCGGTTTTTCAGGAGCAAATTTTGCCCGCAGCTCGAACAGGTGTCAGCCGTATATGGATTTTCACAATTTTGGCAATTGGGATTGATGCAATGAGTCATAATTGGCAAGCCCTTAGCACATTTAATCTATGATAAATCTTCCCACGAGTCTTTTAATTTTCCGGTGTATCCACCGATAGAATTGAATCGCTTACTGCCTGAGAACAGGCAAGGGGTAAGCTCTTCTGTCAGTTTAAGGCATCACCAGATGAATTGAATCCCCCGAGGGGGCGATCGCGGCAGAATATCTCAATTTTACCTAACATCAGGAATACTGGCGCAGCATCGGCCACCCCTTCGTTGTCTGCCATACCAAATCAGGATTATCCATTTCATCGATCGCGCTTTGGCGGCAACTGATGAAGAAATGTTGCATTCCCTCCACCGATTGCATTGCCCGGTTGCTATCCCCATTCCGCCACGGCGATCGCCCTACTGGGGCGGGAGGCTCGCCACCTTCGCCCCATCCCCTCCCTCGCACCGGATCTCCCGATCGGAGGGCGACACAGATGGCCTTGGTTTCCCTCTAACTCATATCGAACCCACATCCACCCACAGGTTCCCCAATCTGCAACCCCATTCCCCCTACATAACATTCAAATCTGCGCCCACTTCAGTTGCGTATAAGTGGCGAGTTCGTCCCACCTACAGGACTTTACCGACCCATTCCAGTCCCCTTCTTGTACTTTGGTTTCCGCCTCTTCTTTCTTTTTTTCATATTGCAGGATTTCACAACACTCTTGCGGCGGACTTTCCATCACCTTGGGCAAGATGACGTGAATTCCCTCCACAATTAACGCATCGATTTTCACTAGCTCCTTGGATGCCAACCGCAGGTCAACTGGCGAGTTCTTCTCCTGTTGAGTCACCACATGCAAATTAGACACGCGATTCAACACATAGGCAATTAATTCTAACCGCAAGTCGGACTTCTCTACCACTTCTTGATAAAGCGAGTAGGGATAGGTCTCTAAAACCCGATCGAGTTTTTTAGAAACCACTTCGCAGGTTAAATTAACAATTTCTTTAGACATGATTGCTTTTTCCTTCTATCTATGACCAACCGATTTACCCCTTCGGTTGCTTGCCTGTTCTCGAAAAACCGCTACAGAATCCTTCCTCCTCTAGATTCGGAGCCGATATCGCCTTCCCGGTTGCATCAAGCTCCTCTGCCTACCGGGTTTCCGTTTGGCTGCCGTTCGTTTTTGGACCGGATATCCAACCCAATCGTAAATTTTTATTTACAATTCTTGAATCAATCCCACAAGACAAGTGCTTCATCTTTTTCCTAGTTTAACACTGTCAATCGGTAGTTATTTATTAAAAAAATATAACATTTCCACCCCCTTGAGCTGAAGTCAACCCGGAGCGCTCCGTCGCGCCAACCCAATCCCGAAATCATTTCTCCTCATGCAAAACTTTCCCCATAAATCTCTCCCCCGGATAGAATCATTCTGCCGCAAACTATGCTACAATTTAATTAGGCAACCCCGTCCCAAACCCCCACCTAATTGTGCTGGAGCGCGGGATAACCGCAGCCACCCGCTTCGCCCTAGCACTAGAACAAATGGAGGTTCAAAACCACCTTTAAACTGCTTACAGATTGTGTAGCAACGATTGCCGAGAAAAAGCGGCTTCCACGGCGGGGATCGAAGCGGCGATCGCCCGGTTGGCACGGTTCGATGCGATCGCTGTAGTTCGCGCGAGTCGGAAGGGTCTCGAACTCAACCACCCTGTGGGCGACGCCCAACGTCCTCCCGCCCGGAGAACCCCCGTTCAATAGGGTAATCTCGCCACTGGGGGTACGAGGCAATTTATTAATATTTTTTTTAGGGTTTGAGCGCGGCGTGGGGAAAGGAGTAGTGTCGCCACCGGGATGGGCGATCGCCTATTTTTCCCCGCCATCATCCCCGCCCAGAAGGCATACTGGAAGATAGAGGTGCGATTCGTTCCCGCAAAAGTGGAGGGTAAATGCCTGAAGCGTGAGCGGGGCAAGGAACACAGCCCTTAAAGGCT
>NZ_JAYFEQ010000796.1:0-200 GCF_055795085.1 Phormidium sp. CCY1219
ATTGCCAAACTACACCAACGCATCGCCAGACAGCGAAAACAATGGCATTTTGAGACGGCGAACGAATTACTCGACAAAGCTGACGTAGTTTTCGTCGAAGACCTGAACCTGTCCAACCTATCTCGACGCAACCATCCGAAACAGGCAGAAGACGGAACGTTTCTACCGAACGGTCAATCGGCGAAATCGGGTCTGAACAA
>NZ_JAYFEQ010000797.1:0-386 GCF_055795085.1 Phormidium sp. CCY1219
CTTTCCGAACATTGGCGAAGCACACATCACTCTTCGGAGTTAGAGACAAACACCATGTCTAATTTCGTTTTCGTACTTGACACCCAACTCAAACCGCTAACGCCTTGTTCACCCGGCACGGCACGGCGGTTGCTAAAGGCTCGGAAAGCGGCAATTTATTGTCGTTTTCCCTTCACGATCGTTCTCAAAAAAACGGTCGAAGAGACTCCCAAACCCTGCCGAGTGATAATTGATAATTGATAATTGATAATTGATAATTGATAATTGTCAATTGTCAATTGTCAATTATGGTACGCGGCAAATGTGTCCCACGGATAAGTTTGGATTTCCAAAGCGTTACGTGCCGCGATTCAAGTTCGTTAAAGGCTTTCAAACCGGGGATATCG
>NZ_JAYFEQ010000798.1:0-362 GCF_055795085.1 Phormidium sp. CCY1219
CACCCCAGAATTAACGTCCCGTGGCACAGACGCACCGCACTGCGGGCATTCATGCCAGCGGTCAGACAACTCCTTGGGAACTCGGTTCAGGCAAATTGCACAATGTTGGGACGTGCCAGCAGGATTTACCTTCACGACCAACCGCCCAGCTTTTGCAGCTTTGTACGGAAGGATTTCATTCAGGAACCCAGCTATCCGAGCATCAGCAAAACTTTTATTCAGCCCCGACTTAGCCGATTGACCGTTAGGGAGGAATGCTCCGTCCTCTCCCTGCTTCGGCTTAGGGCGTCGGGTCATATTGGAAACTTTTAGATCCTCGACAAAGATGACTTCTGCCTTGTCGATTAATTCTTGAGCTGTTT
>NZ_JAYFEQ010000799.1:0-11873 GCF_055795085.1 Phormidium sp. CCY1219
CGCATTTATTGTAGCCGATGCCCATTAATTTGTCAACCCCTGAGACCAGAATTTTCCCGCCAAACATGGCATTTTAACGCTAAAATAGAACAATTTTAAGGCATCCCACCTGCCTAATGGTGTCCAGACCAAAGATGAATCCAACCATGCCCCAACTGTGCCCTGAATTGCAAAAAAGATTAGCCCCGCCCCTGAAAATCGGCAACCTGGAGGTGAACAGTCGCGTGTTGCAATCTCCCCTTTCCGGCGTCACCGATTTGGTATTTCGTCGCCTGGTGCGGCGCTATGCCCCAGAGTCGATGATGTACACGGAAATGGTTCATGCCAGTGGGTTGCGCTACGCGCGGGAATTGCCCAAAATCATGGAAGTTTACCCGCAAGAACGACCGATAAGCATTCAACTGTTTGACTGTCGTCCGCAGTTCCTCGCCGAAGCGGCGGTGATGGCGGTTCGGGAAGGAGCCGATACCATCGATATTAACATGGGTTGCCCGGTGAATAAAATTACCAAAAACGGGGGCGGTTCCTCCTTGCTGCGCGATCCGAACACTGCAGAGGCGATCGTGCGGGCGGTGGTGCAGGCGGTGGCGGTGCCGGTGACGGTGAAAACTCGCATCGGATGGTGCGATGAGGAGATTAACATTTTCGACTTTGCCCGTCGGATGGAAGATGCCGGTGCCCAGATGATTACCATTCACGGGCGCACTCGGGCGCAGGGATATAACGGTACGGCACGATGGGATATTATCGCTCAGGTAAAAGAGATGCTCTCGATTCCCACGATCGCCAATGGAGATATCGTTTCCGTAGAGTCGGCGGTGCGCTGCTTGCAGGAAACCGGGGCGGATGGGGTCATGTGTTCGCGCGGTACTTTGGGCTATCCATTTTTAGTGGGAGAAATCGACTATTTCTTGAAAACCGGCCAGCAGTTGCCCGCCCCCACGGCAATCCAGCGGTTGGAATGTGCGAAAGAACACTTACAGGCATTGTGGGAGTACAAGGGCGATCGCGGCATTCGCCAATCTCGCAAGCACATGACCTGGTATGCCAAAGGGTTCGTCGGTGCGGGGGAATTGCGCGATCGCTTGGCGCGGGTAGAGTCAGTGGCACAAGGATGCGCCTTAATCGATGGCGCGATCGCGCAGTTGGCACAGGGTAACGCCGCAGACACAGCAACCTCGCAGCTCCAACCCGCCTAGGGCGTCAGTTCAGCCAGGGTGAGGTACTAGGTTTCTCAGTTGCGTTATCTCCACCCCCAGAGATAAGGAAGCAGTAGCTCAGAAGTGCGTTCCCAGCATGTGCTGGGAACGAGGCAATAAAGAGTCCGCGTAGGCGGAGGAAGAAAAGCCCAGACAGGGATTTCAATCGCCCGCTTCAATCGCCCGGGATTAAGCCGGCAAATGGCTCATGCGGCGTAGATTGAGGACGTCGCTGATTTGGCGAATTTGGGTAAAAGTGCGTTCTAGCTGAGGCCGATCGCGGATATCGATACCCAGTTCGATGGTTGCCGGTTTGCCCATATAGGTTCGCACATTAGCACTGCGGACATTGACATTATTATCCTTCAAGCGAGATAAAATATCATTGAGAACCCCCACGCGGTCGAGCACTTCGATTTGAATCTCCACCGGATAGGTATGGGGACGCCCCTCTTTTTCGTTTTGGGGATTCCAGCTTACCGGAATCAAGCGATCGCCGACGATATTTTCCACATTAGCGCACCCTTGGCGGTGAATCGAAATACCGCGATCGCCGCGCGTCACCACGCCAATAATCGGTTCGCCTGGAATCGGCGTACAACATCCCGCCATATGATACACCAACCCTTCCACGCCGGCGATCGGGGATTGACCGCCAGTGGAGGGGGGAGGTGCCGGTCGAGGGGCGGAAGTCGGGGGCAAAATCACCTCGATTTCTTCCACCGGTTGCTGTTGCGTCACCGTATCGCGCAAGCGATTCACCACTTGATTGAGGGTGACTTCCCCATACCCCAACCCAGCGAGCAAATCCTCTACACTGTGATAATTGCATCGCCCGGCCACCTGCAGCATCGGTTCGGACTTGAGCAGCGCTTCAAACCCATTTTTGCCCACTTCCTTCTCCAACAGCTCTCGACCGCGATTCACGTTTTCTTCCCGGTGCGATCGCTTATACCACTGGCGGATGCGAGTTTTCGCCGTGGTGGTGCAGACAAAATTCAACCAATCCAAACTGGGATGACTGTTTTTCTGGGTAATAATCTCGACGATATCCCCATTTTTCAACGGCGTCCCCAAGGGTACGATCCGGTCATTCACCTTCGCCCCCGCACAGTGATTCCCTACCTCTGTATGAATCCGATAGGCAAAATCCACCGGGGTTGCCCCTTGCTGTAGGGACATCAAATCCCCTTGCGGGGTAAACACATAAACATCTTCGTCAAATAAATTATCCTTGACGTTTTCCAGATATTCCTGTGCATCCTTGAGGTCGCTTTGCCATTCCAATAACTGACGCAACCAGGTAAATTTTTCATCTTCTCCGGTCAGTTTGGTATTGCTTGACCCAGTTTCTTTATACTTCCAATGGGCCGCAATCCCATATTCGGCAATATGGTGCATTTCCAGGGTGCGAATTTGCACTTCGATGGGGCGTCCGGTTTGTCCGATGACCACCGTATGCAAGGATTGATAGCGATTGGGTTTGGGCAATCCGATATAATCTTTAAAGCGACCGGGGATCGGGCGGAAGGCATCGTGAACGATCGCCAAAGCGCGATAGCATTCTTCGTTTTTTTCGACGATTAACCGAATTGCCGCCACATCGTAAATTTCTTCAAATTTTTTCTTTTGGCGCTGCATCTTTTGGTAAATCCCATACAGATGCTTGGGACGTCCGCTAATATCGATGCAAGAGATCCCCACTCCTTCTAAACGATCGCGCAATACTTGCTTCACCTGGGTCAGTCGCGCTTCGCGATCGGTGCGCTTTTCGGTGACTAAACTCTGCATCTCGCGATACGCTTCTGGTTCGAGATACTTAAAGGACAAGTCCTCTAATTCCCATTTAAACCGCCCGATCCCCAATCGATTCGCTAAGGGGGCGAAGATTTCGCGGGTTTCGAGGGCGATGCGGCGACGTTTGGCATCGGGGAGGGACTCGAGGGTTCGCATGTTGTGCAAGCGATCGGCCAATTTGACCACAATCACCCGAATGTCTTTCGCCATTGCCAAAAACATTCGGCGGAAATTCTCCGCCTGTCGTTCGGTTTTGCTCGAAAAGTTAAATTTCGATAGCTTGGTGACGCCTTCGACGAGTTGGCGGACTTCTGGACCGAAGCGCTGTTCGATTTCTTCCGGGGTGACGTCGGTATCTTCTACCACGTCATGCAAAAACCCGGCGGCGATCGTGGTGCTGCTTCCCCCGAGATCGCGCAGTAACCCCGCCACCGCAATCGGATGGATGATGTAGGGTTCTCCGGATTTTCGCCGCTGACATTCGTGCAGGCGATAGGCGAACTCAAACGCCCGACAGACGAGGGAATTCTCTTCCGGCGTCATGTTGAACGGGGTCATGTCGGGAGAGTCTTCGCGTGCAATTAAGCACTTTTGTAACCAGTCGGGAATTTCTACTTCAAAGGTACAGGTTTGAGCAACGGGATTCATAATCATGTCGTTTAAAAGAATAACAATACAAGAGGTTCGGCAATACTTGCCAATTTTAGGCGATTTTCTGTATCTTGCGATACAGATAGGGGATTGATTTTCCTAAATTTGTCGGCGATCGCTGGCAGGCATGGAGGGGGTTGAGTTCCGCAACTCCCCGCTTGTAAAGCCTTTCGCACTCGTGAAGAGACTGCGTGAAACGCCGAGGTTCGGGGTTTGCCTAATGTAAAGCTTTATTAAATTGTACGAATTGCCTACTCTAATAATATAGACAACTTTTTTCAACTTATGCTGCCAGAGGTTCATTACCAGCGCTATCGAGAATTTAAGGACGCGCTGTTGCGGTTGCAAGAGCGTGTGGATGCACCTTCTGTGGATAAAACCGCTTTAAAAGCGGCGGCGGGGGACTTGCAGCATGTGTTCCAGGAGCAAATTTTACCGTTGCCGATGGATGCTTTAGACCCCGCAGATGTGTCCCGGGTGCAGTCGTATCGCACGGAAATGCACAAGCAGCAGCGGTTGTTGGGCAATGATGCGCTCTTCCTGCTGTCGGCGCGACAACCGACGACGGTGCAGCAGCGCCTTGATGCCATTCGCGATCGCCTGCAACGGTTAATTCGCTACTGCGATGCGCTGCTCGAGGTTAATAATAGTTGAAAGGTCAGGGTTGGCGATCGCCGCCGTGGGGATCGCTCCGGATCCGGGGCGATCGCCGCGCGATCTCCTCCCCTTGTGTTTAGAGTAACCGTTCGACCAGGTAAATTGCAAAACATGGAATGCCCAAAAGACCGAACCGTGACCCTTAGCGATGGCTTTTTATCCGGGGATCTGGCGGTGAAGCACTGCCCGGAATGTCAGGGAAATTGGATACCGCCGGATGAATACGATCGCTGGAAAATTTCTCAAGAACAGCGGGAGGTACCCCCCACGCAAGTCGCTAGGGAAATGGCCGATAATTTTGTCCCGGCCCGTCAGGATATGAAGGCGGGGTTGTGCCCGGAGTGCAAGCGCTATCTGTCTCGCGCTAAGGTTATGGTGCGAACCCCGTTTTATGTGGAGCGCTGTCCGAGTTGCGGCGGGATCTGGTGCGATCGCGGGGAGTGGGAACTCCTAGAAGAGTTGGGACTGCACGATACTCTCGAGCAGCTCTTTTCCAGCGATTGGCAAGCGCAAGTCCGCTCTGTGGTTCATGCGGATAAAGAACGACTTGCCACCATCGATAAGTTGGGACCAGAGGTGGCTGAAATGGTTTTTGAATTGGCGGAAGTCCTGGAAAATCATCCGAATGGTGATTTTGGCGTGGCTTATTTAATGCGCCGATTTGATAAGCCTCAATAGAGGTCCGCATCAGAAGAATTAAGCGGGGAAAATTTCAGTCAATTTTCTGCTCAATTTTTGATTCTTCTGCAAGATTTACGGATAATCTAAGTTCTACAATCGACAATCCAAAATGGGGATGAGTGAAGCTTTATTTCGCGTGGAAAATCTGCGGGTTGCCTATCCGACGGGCAACGGTGGCGCAGGGAGGGATCCGGTTTGGGCGGTGGACGATGTGTCGTTCGAGCTCGCACCGGGGGAACGATTGGGACTGGTGGGAGAATCGGGCTGCGGAAAGTCTACTTTGGGACGGGCGGCGATGCGCTTGCTCCCCCCCACTAGCCAGGTTGAAGGACGGGTCTATTTTCAGGGAAAATCGGTGTTCGATTTGTCGCCGGAGGAGTTGCGCCGCTTTCGGGGGGAGGCGGTGGCGCTGGTGTTTCAGGATCCGATGACGCGCTTGGATCCCCTGATGACGATTGGAGAACATTGTATAGAAACCGTACTATCTCACAAAAAGAGCTTGACCCGCAAGCAAGCGAAGGAGAAGGCGATCGCGACCTTGGAGGCGGTGAAAATTCCGGCGGCACGCTGGTCTCAATATCCGCACGAGTTTAGCGGGGGAATGCGTCAGCGGGTGGCGATCGCTCTGGCCCTGTTGCTCGACCCCAAGTTAATCGTGGCGGACGAACCTACTACCAGTTTGGATGTCACCGTGTCGGCGGAAATTTTACAAGAACTGACCCGCTTGTGCCGCGATCGCGATTTGGCTTTGGTCTTGATTTCTCACGATTTGGCAATGGTGGGAGAATACTGCGATCGCATTGCCGTTATGTATAAGGGCGCACTGGTGGAAATGGGACAGACCGATTCGGTGTTGTTCTCTGCGCAACACCACTATACGCGATCGCTCCTGGAAGCCGCGCTCCACATCCAGGCGGTGGAGGAAGAATCCGCCGCCCCGCCTCCCGCGCAGAACCCTCCCCCCCTGCTGCAGGTGCGACAATTGCAACAACACTACACCTTAGAGTGCAATTTCATCGAGCGGTTGTTGTCCAAACAAAGCCAAACCATTAAAGCGGTGGATGGGGTGAGTTTGGAAATTTACCCGGGGGAAATTCTCGGTTTGGTGGGAGAATCGGGATGCGGAAAAAGTACCCTGTCGCGCACGATTTTGCAGTTGGTCGAACCCACTGGGGGGACGGTGGAGTTTTTAGGACAAGATTTAACCAAGCTCTCGCCGCGATCGGTGCGCCAGCAGCGCCGTCACATGCAAATGGTGTTTCAGGATCCCCTCGCCTGTCTCAATCCAATGATGACTATCGGACAAAGCATCGCGGATCCCCTGTTGATTCACCATCTGGCTTCCGCCGATAAGGCTCAGCAAGAGGTGTTTTACATGCTCGATCGCGTGGGATTGACCCCGGTGGAGGAATTTTACCATCGCTTCCCCTCGGAGTTGTCTGGGGGCCAGCAGCAACGAGTGGCGATCGCTCGGGCGCTGATTACTCGTCCTCAGTTGGTGATTTGCGATGAACCCGTCAGCATGCTCGATGCTAGCGTGCAGTCTCAGGTGTTGCAGTTGATGTTGGAGCTAAAGCGCGAGTTTGAACTCACCTATTTGTTTATTACGCACGATTTGTGGGTGGCGCGATTTTTCTGCGATCGCATTGCAGTGATGAATTCCGGGCAAATTGTCGAAATCGGCAATACCCGCGAGATTTTCACCAATCCCCAGCATCCCTACACCAAAACCTTGCTCGACGCCGCCCCCCTGCTGGCCCGCACCGGATAAGCGGTTAAACTCTTAAATTGCTTTCGCGTCGCCTGTGTCTCTCCGGGAAATAAGCTCAGCTTGTGCTTATTCCCGGTATGTTTTTGCGGAATTTACCCGGGGCAAAATAACCGAAGTTTTTATGCAATTTAAAAGTGGCAATTGCCCAGGGGAGCGCTACTGGAAACGAGAGAATTGTTAACAATGTTTAGTAAGTAAAAAGTCTCATTCAGCATAAGTTTGTTAATTTTTGTGTAAAAACCTATACAGTTTGGCAATTCGCAAGTCAAAATGAAGACAGAAAGATGAAAATCTTTGTTGAATTCGAGGGTGGCGAGCATCCGAATCCTTACGGGGTGGGATAGCAAGCCATAGAATAAAATATGACTCCAGATGTAATTAACAGCTTATGGATCGTTGCCGTTGTGACGATTTTCACGATTATGTACTGCCCCCTGCTGTGCTGGGTTCTGCCCAACCGCACCGGATCGGCGTAGGGGCCGATAAAATAGAGGAAATGCTCCCACAGTTTAATGCTGTGGGATTTTTTTTGGGTAGGGGCGTCATGTCATCTCCGGAGGAATAGTCAGAAAACGGATTAGTGCGGGTAGGGGGACTTACCCTGCTAAGGCGGGATTTCAATCGAGTGCTTTTTATTTAATCCTCGGATAATTTGACGCGCTGAGGCCCCTGGATCCAATGGAGAATGAGGGTTAAGTATGAATTCTGGATGGGCGAGTGGCGACGCCCCAGGGTGGGGGTTGGAGTTGCGGGATGCGGTTGCGGGGATGGAGATGCGATCGCTACCCCGGGGGTGTTACGCGATCGAGGGAGTGAAATTAGGGGAAAATCATAGCCCGCTTAAGTGGACAATTCCCGCAAACTTTCCAACGATGCCAACCTTTCCGGCAAACCGCGCAATCTTTCTGCCATCAATTCTTCTTCTTTATCCCACCCATTTCGCCGGCAAAGGGCGCGACTGGAAAGGGTGCTAGAGGCACTAGAACGAGACGAAGATTGGGGGTTTAAATAATTGGATGAGTGCCGTTGTGCTTCATAGATCGAACCAGGCATGATATGTTCCTCAAAAACTGCATTGGGAGGTTCTGCGATCGCATAAGATTGAACGCTCCCTATTCTTATTATTCCCGAGTTTTGGGTCGAATCCGCATTTTTGTGATATTGCTTAATAACTACCGGGGATCGAGCCAAATTAAGCCAAATGGCCCTTGACAATTCTAAATTTATCCCCATTTAACGGGACGATTAGCGAATCTTAACCGGGGGCGATGCCAGGTTCCGCTTTGGGTTCCCAGGGTTGTCCTGGGACCCCTTGCAAAGAAACGCAATACCGTTAATATTGCGGCACTGACGGATCGATTTGCTCGCTCCACGCCAGAATTCCGCCTGTCACATTCGTCCCTTCGATGCCCGCTTCTTTAAGAATTTGCAGTGCTTTGCTCGCGCGCCCGCCTTTTTTGCAGTGGGCAATTAGCCGTTTCCCGTTCGCGACTTCTTTCACCTTTTCCACCCCCTCGCCGCGTTCGATGTCGGGAAGGGGAACCAGGACCGAACCGGGAATTTTACCGATTTCATATTCATCCGGGTTGCGGACATCGACCAGTACGAAATCTGTGGCATCGCTATCGATAAGCTGTTTTAGCTCTTGCACGGTCATTTCGGGGATTTCCATCTTCTGTTGTGCCTCCTTTGCTTTAGCTTGGGGTATTCCGCAGAACTGCTCGTAATCTATCAGACGGTCGATCGTCGGACGAACCGGATTGGGTGTGAGCTTCAGTTCCCGGAATTTCATTTCTAAAGCATTATAAAGCAATAAGCGTCCGCTCAGGGTCTTGCCCACACCGGTAATGATTTTCACGGTTTCGGTGGCTTGGATGACGCCGATCAGTCCGGGCAAAATGCCTAATACGCCGCCTTCCGCGCAAGAAGGCACTAGTCCTGGCGGTGGCGGTTCGGGATACAAGTCGCGATAGTTCGGGCCGCCTTGGTAATTAAATACACTGGCTTGACCTTCAAACCGAAAGATGGATCCGTAAACATTCGGCTTATCTAGCAAGACGCAAGCATCGTTGAGCAGATAGCGGGTGGGAAAGTTATCCGTCCCATCCACCACAATATCGTAAGGTTTGAGGATGTCTAAGGCGTTTTGCGAGGTTAGGCGGGTGTTGTATAAGTCAACTTGGCAGAAGGGATTGATATCCAGGATGCGGCGTTTGGCGGATTCGATTTTTGGTTGATTCACCCAGGAGGTACCGTGAATGATTTGCCGTTGCAGGTTGGAGGTATCGACAATATCGAAATCTACGATGCCGATCCGCCCAATTCCGGCGGCGGCGAGATAAAGCAGCAGGGGAGAACCGAGTCCCCCGGTACCGATACAGATGACCCTGGCGGCTTTGAGGCGCTTTTGCCCGGTGACGCCAATTTCGGGCAAGGTCAGGTGGCGCGAGTAGCGTTGGTAGTCGTCGTGGGTTAAGGAGATGCTGTCCGGATTGGGGTTGAGCATGGTAGTCTTGGGAGGACACAGAGATTTATTATTGTATCGAAGTTCGGGAAATTGCCGGGGGTTGAGATTTCCCCGGGTTTAGGGAATATCCCTGCGGAGGGGGGCGGGTTGGAATTGATGGGCGTCGTCGAGAATCCAGTGGCGCAGGTCCGTGGCTTTTCCCTGGTGTACCGAGATGATGAGGTAGGAGTAGGGCGAGGTTGCATTTTGCCGATCGCACTGGGAGGGGATAGGGGGGCGATCGGGATGGGAATGATAAATGCCGATAATGCTCAAATTGCGATCGCGCCCCTGCTTCTGTGCCCGCAACAGCTCTATCGGGTCAATAGCATATCGCCGCGCTTTTGTCAAGCCTTTTTCCCCGCTTCCGGCGGCGCAATTTAGAGATTGATTGGGGAGCAATTCGGCGGCGCGGTCCGGATTCCACACATTCTCGGTTTCCCAAACCGCGATCGCGATTTTCTCTCCCCCTGTCACGCAACCCAACAGCAACCCGCAGCACTCCTCGGGGTAAGTGCGTTCTGCATGAGTGCGAATTTTATCGAGATGTTCCGGTTGCAGTTGCAGGCGCAAGGCGACAAAAATGGGAGGGCTTTCCCTGCGATCGTACCACACCCCGCACCCCCCAACGTAGGGTGCGTCACCCCCCGCCGCCCATCCGTGGGACTCTCACACAATGGAATTGGGGGTAACGCACCAACCCCATGCGTTACCAAGGACTACCAATCATGGTAAACGCCGCCCAATAATAAGGATGAGACAAATTGCGATCGCCGATTTGTGCTAAAGTCGCAGGCAGTGCTACGCCGCGCAATTGCCCACTTCCGCGCAATTCACCCTCGGTAATTTTCACCTCACCTGCCAGCATCGCCAGTTGGGCTTGGCGCAATGCTTCGGCTTTAATTGGTACTTGAGATAAATGCTGATAAAATTCTGTCATCAATCCCAAAGTGCCTTCATCGCTCACATACCATAAAGACGCTAAAGCAGTTTTCACCCCTGCCGCCACGGCTAACCCAGCAAAGCCTAACTCCGCTGTTTCATCCCCGAGGGCAGTGCGACAGGCACTTAAGACCAATAACTCAACGGGAGGATTATTCCACCCTAATGTTCGCAATTCCCCGAGATGTAATTGCTCGTTCCAAAGCTGAATAAACGAATTGCTTTTATCCCCGGCATTAAATTCCGCATGAGTGGCCAAATGAATGATTTCATAGGGATACTCTTGCCGTTCTTTCAATAAATTAACGCGAGTAAAGTCTTGGTTAATTAAGGCTTCTCCTTGCCACAGAGTTTTCGCAATTGTAGATAATTCTACCGGAACGGCAGGTAAGGGATTGAGTTGGGTAAATTCACTGGCTCCCATTGCTAAAACCCGCGCGTTTTGCAGGGGAACGTAGCGCATATCGGTTAAACTGACGCTGGGAATCAACGCCATAGAGTATTTTTCAATCAGGAATCGTTCGCCATCATGGAGAGCGGCGATCGGCAGCGATCGCAATCCAGAATCCATATTAAACAGCAAGGTATCGATGCCGCGCGCTTTCAGTTCTTCTTCTAATGGGGCAATTAACCATTGATAAAGTTGTTGCGCCGGCTCTAAATATCGAGTGGTATTGAGGAATCTGGGATTGGTGATTGCCGAACGCAATTTTTGCACGGTTTGCAGCAGCACTTCGCGGTTCGCTTCGGTAATACTTTCGCGAATCGGAGTGCCATCAGCAGTGACTAACACCAATTCTAGGCGATCGCTTAGCAGCATAGTATAAAAAATTCCCGCCCGGGTGCCGGTTTGCTGGGTAATCTCGCTCAGAGTATCCCGAATGCTTTGCGGAGATTGGAAATTCTCCGAGAGATTTTGTCCGAAATAATCGGAAAATTGCTGATTTTGTACGCGATCGAGCTGCATTACCGCACTACCGATATTTCCCGCATTTAAGCTCTCGGTAACGGGAGTGAGATTTGCCGCCACTTGTCGCGGGGCGGGTGTACTTGTTGACGAACTGGAGTTCTCTCCGTTGGGGGTGGATTGCCCATTGTGAGGTGCCGGTTCGCCGTTGGGGGTGGATTGCCCATTGTGAGGTGCCGGTTCGCCGTTGGGGGCGGATTGCCCATTTTGAGGTGCCGGTTCGGCATTTTGGGGCGCAGGTGCTGCAGGGGCGGGCGCAGGTGCTGCAGGGGCGGGCGCAGGTGCAGGCGATCGCATCCCTTCCACGGAAAGCGCAGTGGTATTTGCTTCCACTTGCAAAATTTGCGCCGGTGCAGAACCTCCCGAACCGGGATTCGCCGTTCCTATCTTATCCGCTTGCGGGTTGTTTGCCACCCGCAAGGAGGTATTTTCCTGCGGCGGTGGCGCTTGCTGACTCGGTTGCGGATTCGGCGCGGGTTGTTGATTCCTTGGCGGTTGATTCGGCGGAGGTTGCTGATTCCCTGGCGGTTGATTCGGCGCAGGTTGCTGATTCGGCGCAGGTTGTCGATTCCCTGGCGGTTGATTCTGTGAGGGTTGATTTGGCGCGGGTTGTTGATTCCCTGGCGGTTGATTCGGGGGAGGTTGTTGATTCCCTGGCGGTTGATTCTGTGAGGGTTGATTCGGGGGAGGTTGTTGATTCCC